>CAVBVU010000129.1:0-4942 GCA_963598975.1 Anaerovoracaceae bacterium | reverse complement strand
ATATCATGGCGGCGAGCGCGAGCGCCGTGGTGAGTTGCGTCCATCGGTGTCGTTTGGCTTGTTTGGTCATGGTTCACCTTCTTTAGTTTCTTTGGTGGTTTTCGGAGAGGGCTTCGTCGCCTGTCCGTGTTGAATAGGATGGCAGAATGTTGCGTTCGTGCGCTACCGGCTTGGGGAAATCTGTGGATATGTGGATGTGTATGGGTTATCCACCGTTATCCACTTTTCGCGGTTTTTGGGTTGGGGTCTCGTCACCTGTTCTCTTTTATACTTGTGCGGATAGGGGTGTGCCGCGCTTTCTTGTGGAGGAGGGAACCGTGATCGTTCTGGCGGCCAATGCATGTGTTGAGGCATTGTTTTTGACGTTGTACGTCGTTTTGACTGTTGGCGTGCTGTCCGGTGAGGGTGGACGTCGTGAGAAGGTTCTTTTTTCTTTGACGTTTGTTTTGAATGCTTGCGGCACGTTGGGGATTTTCTTGTTTTGGTTGTTTCGTCGGCGTGCTGATTTGTTTTCCATGGTGTGCGCGAGAGCTGGCCTGCATGTCGCGTATTTGACGGGTCCTCTTGCGATGACGTTGTGCGTGTTGCTGGCGTGTCGTCTTTTGTGTGAGGATTTGGATGTTTTCAGGCAACGTGTGCTTGATTGTGTGGTTGTTGCCGTTTATGTGGCGTGTTTGGTGTTGCTTGTATGTAATTTTTGGAACGGGTGGGTTTTCAGGATTGATGAGTCCAATGTTTTTTCGTTTGGCCCGTTGCATTCCGTTCCTGAGATTTTGTCCATGTTGCAGATTGCCGTTTCTCTTTTGGCTGTGTTGTTTGCCGGCAAGGAGGATAGGTATCGTGCGGGTATGCATTGGCTTGCGATTTTCACGTTGCCGATTTCGTCGGGGATTTTCGAGGAGTTTTATCCGACGTTGCTGCTGGTGTATCCCGGTACTGCGTTTTCCATGCTGATGATGTATCTCATACGTAAGCATATGTTGGAGGAGCGTCGTATTCATGCCGAACGCGAACTTGAGGAGAATCGTGCGAAACTGTATATGGAGCAGTTGAATCCGCATTTCATTTTTAATTCGTTGACGGCCATTCAGGAGCTTTGTTTGAATGATTCCGATAAGGCCCGTGAGAGCGTGCAGAATCTTTCGACGTATCTGCGTGGCAATATCGATGCGATTTCCAAAGACCGGATGGTTCCGTTGCGTAAGGCGATCGGTCATGTCAAATCGTATTTGTCGTTGGAGCAGGACGAATCGCAGCGGCGTATCGATGTGAAATGGAATCTTCGCAAACTTAACGTCATGCTTCCTCCTTTGAGTCTGCAGGCGGCGGTGGAGCACATGGTGAAGTATCATCTGCCGTACAGCGATCAGCCGAAATTGGTCATCAGCGTGACCAGTGACGGATCCGATGATTTTGTGAGTGTGAAAGACAATGTTCCGCCATCCATGCTGCGTGAGCGTTCGTCCGACGAGTGCCTTGATGGAATACTAGGCAAGGTGGATGCCCGACTGAGGCTCTCCTGCGAAGGACGCATAGAGGCTCACGGGGAGTCTGACGGCACCGTATTGACTATCATTGTCCCAATCGGTGGAGGTGATATGTCATGAATATTATGGTGGTCGACGATAAGGCGCTCGCGGTGAACGCCTTGTGCCGGATTCTTGGGGATGTGGCTCCCGAGAGTTCCTGTTCGACTGCGGGTTCCGCGTCCGATGCGCTTGAGCTGGCGAAGAGGACGCGATTCGACGTGGTGTTCCTCGATATAGAGATGCCGTATATGAACGGTTTGGAATTGGCAAAAAAACTCAAGGAGACGAACGAGTCCGTCAACATCATCTTCGTCACCGCGCATGGCGAGCATGCGTTGGAGGCGCACAGCCTGTACGTCAGCGGTTTCCTGCTCAAGCCCGCGAGCGAGAATGACGTCCGTGACGCTTTGTCGAACCTGCGCAATCCGGTCGAACCGGATCATGAGAGGCTGAAGGTGCGCTGCTTCGGGGATTTCGACGTGTTCTACAAGAACGAGCCTTTGAAATTCGACCGTACCAAAACCAAGGAGCTACTCGCCTATCTGGTGCATCGTAGGGGCTCGCGCTGCACGACCAGTGAGCTGCTTACCGTATTGTGGGAGGATGCTTCCAACTCGACGTCGCGGCGCACCCAGGTGCGTAATCTGATTCATGATCTGCGGACCACGCTCGCTTCCATCGGGCAAACCGACGTTCTTGTTCGGGAGCGCGACAATGTGGCCGTCAGGACCAGCGAACTCGACTGTGATTTGTATCGGTTCCTCAACAATGATCCGGAAGCGGAGAACCTGTACCACGGTGAATACATGGCACAGTACGCCTGGGCCGATGTGACCGAAAGCATACTGTGAGCCTGCGCCGGCATGAGGATACGCTTGGACAGCCGCTATTCCCGTACCTACGCAAACAGCGGGTTTTGCGAACGTGCGGGTATACCGCAAGCCGGGCACTATTCCCATGCCGATGCAAAACACATCGTTTACGTCGGTATGGAAATACACGAACACAACGGCTATACCCATACATCCGCCAAGACGACAATAGTGCTATCGGTTCCAAAACCCAAAAAGCCACCCATATGGGTGGCTTGGAATGAATTTCAGGTCCGTGGGATGGGCGCTTTCCTGGCACCGGTCATGTAATGCCAGAATTCATCCGTTCCAGGAGTAAGGCTATGCAAAACACCTGATGTTTTATCGACCGCGATGCTTGGCATGCCCGGCACCGGATGTTCACTGGTCGAAGCGGCAAAATCAAGACCGATAATCCATGCATCAGAATTCTCCGCGGCGCCTATCACCTTCATACCGGGATATTCGGCAAGAACGAGGCCGATAGCATCCGTCAATATCATCTCCGTCCATCCCTGCAGCATTTCAGCATCAGCTCAGTAGGTCTGCATCATCTGCCCTCATTATACGGGTCATACCGTTCTGTCGGCCTACCGGGAAAATCTACGATACGGACAATAGAACAGCCTCCGGCTCTGCTAATAGGGACTTGGATTGTCCTATTTGATTCCGATTATCGTCCCGCCCTTTCTTACTGGAACCACCTGCCCGGACCCCCATTCGTCATCCAAGCATTGACGAGTATTCTTCCTTGTCCTCATCATCAAGCAGTGTTATCGCTTTGGCGAGTTCATTAGTTGGAACGTCGTTTCTGTTCGTTCTAAGAACGGACAGCAGCCACAGAAGAGCGAGGTAGGGTTCCCCGCCCGCAGTGGAAGTTCATATCCTTCCTGCTGAGTCTTGTCCATCAATGGCATCGCATACGGGAGGAGCGTCGCGATTGCCGTTTCGATTTCCAGTCCGGATTCCACGTCCGCTCATTTCCCGTTATGTCGTCGGGTGTCCCGTGTAATGCGAAACTGTCGGTCTTTGCCACATTTTAATGCGGCGGCTCTGTCGGGCATCTAGAGATTCCCCAGTGCTTTTCTTCGCGCGTATTCCAATCGAAGTTCAGCCGTTGACGCGTAATCGCCGACAGACCAGCGTTTCTTTCCCTCGTTCCTGACCCATTCGTACTCGTCCCGCGGCATGGAGATATCGCCATACTTGCGTTTGATCTCCGCAAGACGGCGTTCATCAGTGACTTCCTTCAAATCACCAGGCATAAAAGTGAAACGATCGGAGCGATTCATAGGTTCGATCGTAGCAGTCTCAAATAAACGACCAGTTTCCCGACGGACGCCAAGCACCTCGGGCCTCTGGCCGGCATGCCAGCAAGCCGCACATGCCGCTCATATTCGGGGCTGCCGGATACAAACACGGTCACTCACATCCAATGACAGGCATGATTGACGTTACGCGTGGTTTTGAGTTTCCAGCTTTCGAAAAACTGACACGGGCCACTAGTATCTGCTTCAGAACAGAGGCTGCTCCTGCACATCGCGCGCCTTGAGATACGCGGTTACGGCACGTCTTGCAAGAGAGCTCAACGAGATGCCTTCGGCTTTTGCTTTGGCGCGGGCTTGACGGCCGAGATCATGAGGGAGTTTGATCTTCCACTCGTCCCCCAACTGCTCACGTCCGTCGGTGTTTTTTGGCATGCGTCCGAGACGTACGTTGTCTTCGCCGGAGCCGTCGGAATCGTCGAATTCGAGTGCTCTCTTGGTTAGCTCGGTCAGAGTGATGCCGTCGTGCCGGGCTCTTTCCCTGGCTGCGACTCCAAGCTTCCGGGGAAGACGAATCTTCCATTCGTCTTCCTGTTGCGTTTCATCGAACACATGGGCCAAATCATCAACGTCATCGAATTGCGGCTGAGCATTCATTGGCCACAAGTCAATCACCCCTCATCAAGAGTCCTTGGCATTACGCCAATTTTGTCATGCTCCAAGGACTCGTGAAAAAGTGTCGTTCTACCTATCGCACAAACATGTCGAACGTCTCAGATTGACCATTCGGACGGCGGCACGACACGGTGGTTGAAAAGATGAAAGAAATATGCTAGATTTCTTTCTTGGTGCTTTTGCACTGTTCGGACCATAGCGCAGTTTGGTAGCGCACTTGACTGGGGGTCAAGGGGTCGCGGGTTCAAATCCCGCTGGTCCGACCAGAAACGGCGGAATTCCAACGGTTTAAACCTTTTGGAGTGCCGTCGTTCTCGCATATTCAGGCAAATTCAGGCAGCGGACGGAATAGGGTGCCACGGAAACCGGCGTCCAACGTCCAAAACCTATACCCCCGAACACGCTTGCGTGGGCATGTCGCGGCCTACGTTCCAACACGCATTCCACGCCGCCCATACCCCGCCGCCCGCACGTCTGAGCTACGCCCCAAAACTTGGACGGCTTAAATAAGAACTACGCCACAAGGGACTGATTTCGGAATTCCTCCGGGGTCAGTCCCTTCAGTTTAACCTGGCGCCGCCTCGTGTTCCAATGGATGACATAATCGTCCAGGTCTGCCTTG
>CAVBVU010000128.1:0-4965 GCA_963598975.1 Anaerovoracaceae bacterium | reverse complement strand
CGTCGACCATGTATTGGCGCATGACGTAGCTGGTGGACTCGAGGTTCTCCAACGCGAAACGCAGGGTGAGCCTGCGGCCCGGGGCGTAGAGGTGGTTGAGGCGCGGTCCGGTGATCTCGTATTCCTTGGTCGTGTAGTAGTCGTCCGACATTCCCGTGGGATTGAACGCGATGATGTGGATATCAGCGAATACGAGACGAGACGGCGGTTCATCGATCTTGACTTGCGCTTGGCTGGCTGGAATGTCGATTCCGAAACAGAGGTCGTTAAGGAACGTAAAGTTACCGGCATGGAAGGCCACGAGGGACAATCCGGTTATATCGACTACTATCTCAAAGGTAGGGATGGCAAACCTTTGGCGATTATTGAGGCAAAACGAACCTCGTACGATCCGAAGAAAGGATTGGAGCAATCCAGACAATATGCGGCCTGTCTGGAACGCGAATTCGGCTACCGTCCATTGATTTTCTTAAGCAATGGTTACTCCACGGAATTCGTGGATGACGAAAACGGGGCGACGCGTCCAGTCGGAGGAGTGTTTTCGCAAGACGACTTACAACGAATTATGAACCGGCGTAGGGAGGCCCTTGATCCGCGAACCATAATGGTGAACGAAAAAGTTGCTGGACGCTACTACCAAATTGAAGCCGTCAAGGCATTCTGTGATTGTCTGTGGGAAGGCAAGCGCCGCGGGCTATTGGTTATGGCTACCGGAACCGGCAAAACCCGTGTTTCCGCTGCGTTGGCTGATGTCCTTATGCGTGCGCGACTTGTGAAGAACGTATTGTTCCTTGCTGACCGTGTCGAACTGGTCAAACAGGCGAAAAGCTCCTATGGCGAGTATTATCCCGAATGGTCGCTGTGCAATCTGTGCAGCAACAGGCATGATATCGATTCCAGAGTCGTGTTCTCCACCTACCAGACGATGATTGGTGCAATCGACACGGAAACGGCGTCCGATGGGAAGCCCGCATTCTCTCCGGGGCATTTCGATTTGATTATCGTGGACGAGGCTCATCGATCGATCTTTAAGAAGTACAAGGACATCTTCGATCATTTCGACGCATTGATTGTGGGCTTGACCGCAACGCCGCGCAATGAAGTGGATCGCAACACGTACGACTTCTTTGGCGCGGAGCATGGCGTGCCGACGTATCTGTATGAGTACAAGACGGCCGTGAAAACAGATCGCTATCTCGTACCGTTTTATAACATCGAGACTAAGACCAAGTTCATGGATGAGGGCATCACATATGATGATCTGTCGGAAGCGGACAAGGAACGCTACGAGAATGATTTTGGTGAGGATGATGGAGAAGGAGGCGTTGAGGTACCCGACCACGTCAATGCCGAATTGTTAAACAGATTTGTCATGAACGCCGACACGGTGGACACGGTGTTGCAAGAGCTCATGGAGCGTGGCATTAAGACCAAGGGCGGTGAGCAAATCGGTAAGACCATCATTTTCGCACAGAATCAGAAGCATGCACGATTCATTGTGGATCGGTTCGGTGCATTGTATCCCAAACTCACGCGCAACGGCTTCATCAAGGCCGTGGTGCACAGTGAGGACTACTCGCACGACATCATCCGGGATTTCAAGTGCAAGCCCACGCCCGTCATCACCGTCTCGGTGGACATGATGGACACTGGTGTAGATGTACCTGAGGTAGTGAACCTTGTGTTCTTCAAGAAGGTTCGCTCTCGTATCAAGTTCTGGCAGATGATCGGTCGAGGCACACGCTTGTGCGAGGGTCTCGACTGCATTGACGGCATAGACGGCGAATATGTGGACAAAAAACGCTTCTATATCTTCGATTGCTGTGGTAATTTCGAGTTTTTCCGGGAACAAAAGAATGACGCAAACGAGAAGCCGGTTGCGTCACTCAGCGAGACGGTTTTCTCTCGTAAGGTTGAACTGGTTCATTCGTTGCAATCAAGTGAGTTCACTTCCAATGCGAATCTTCTAGCATGGCGCGGCGAACTTGTCGAAGATGTCCATGGGCAGGTTGCGTCTTTGGATGATTCCAAAGTGTCCGTACGACTGAGGCGTGAATATGTGGAAAAATACCGGAATGCAAAGGTATTCGAATGCCTGAGCGATGTCGACGTGCATGATCTGATAGACGAGGTTGCGCCTCTCGCGCACTATGATGATGCGGACGAGTATGCGTTGCGTTTCGATGCGCTGATGTATGGGCTTATGGCGTCTTCTGTCAGAGGGCGGACTGTCGCGGGATACAAAACGAAGGTGCGGTTCGTTGCCGCGCAGCTCAAGGAACGTATGACCATTCCTCAGGTCAAGGAACAGGAGGGAATGATTAGACGGATCGCCGATGATTCGGAATACCTCGATGCTGCTTCGCTTGAAGAGCTGGAACGGATTCGGATTACGTTGCGTGGACTGATTCGTTTTATCGCGGATTCCAATGCTAGAAGGACGATTATCACGGATTTAAAGGATCCGATCATTGCTCAAACGGAGGGACAGGATTTTGACATCACTGAGCACTACGAGAATTACGAGCAGAAAGTCAATCGGTACATCAACGAGCATAGCGACGATGATGTTATCCGAAAGCTCCACCGCAACGAGCCTCTATCCCGTAATGACTTCTCGAACCTGGAGAACATTCTGATTCATGAACTCGGCTCCAAGGAGGAATATTGGAATGCGTTCGGCGATGTGCCTCTCGGATTGCTGGTGCGACGTATCGTTAAGCTTGACCATCAAGCTACCATGGACGCGTTTGGAGAGTTCATCAACAATCATTCGCTCAGTCCGTCGCAGAATGCCATGCTGAACAGAATCGTTGGTTATGTTGAGCAGAACGGGTATATCCAATTCGAGCAGCTGACTCGACCACCGTTCGATAGGCCGAGACCCTTGATTTCGGTGTTCGGCAAGGAGTTGAATGATCTGAAGATGTGCGTCGATCGATTGAACCATAATGCATTGGTTCCCGCCGCGTGATGTTCTAAGGGGAATGCGTTCGGAAAGTTGAGTTTTCAACGTGTCGGGTGGGATTTGCTGCTCCATCCGACACGTGTCAATTTCTTTCGACACTCTGGCTACGATATTCCTGCGCGCTCATCGCATGCTTGCGTTGCATGGCGTTCTGCAGGGCTCTCGTGTCGGGGAATCCGCATTCCTTCGCGATGGCGGCTACGGAAGAGGACGAATTCAATAGTTTTCTGCAGGCGTCGTCCAACCTTAATTCAGTCAAGAACTCCTTGAACGTCGTTCCGGTCGCCTTGCGGAACATGCGGCAGAAATGCTCTCTGCTGTAGCCGAATTCACGGGCTACGTCGGCCACGTCGATTCTTTGCCTGTGGTGCGAGGTCACATATCCGATGATCTGCATGGTGATGTTGCGTCCTGAGCGTGTCAGTTCCGGACTGCGCGTCCCGGAAACGAATTTCGAATACAGCAGGGACAGCAGCTCATACAACAGCATGTTGATCTTGAATCCTTGGATGCTTTCGTCGGACCGTTGCCAACGGATGATGTTTTCCGCCAGCTGTATGAGCCGGGCCTGATCGTCTCTGGTGGCACGAGGGGAATGCAGGGAGAATTCGTATCTGTCGGCGAACGGGTAGAGGCGTTCCAGAACCTCGTCGTTGAACGTTATGGACAGTATCACGGGAGATGTTCCATCCGTATCCTCCGGTATACCATAGTGAATCGAATACGGGTTGATGAGTAGAAGGTCCCCGGTGTTGAGCGCCATTTCCCGCCCGTCCACGATGAACGAGCAACTGCCATGGGCCGAATAAACGAATTCCATTCCCGGATGCCAGTGGGGCTTTGCTCTTTCATCCAACGAGTCATGGACGATCATCAATCCGGGGAATCCTTCCGGATAGACGTTCTCCTCACGGTAATCAGGGCCTATCAGAGTGTTGTGCGTCATTGGCATGGATGCGACGGGCATGAATCCCTCCACTTCATCGTCAACGGATATTTGCCGGCAGTCTGTAACTTCAGTATGACAAAATGTGATGCACTATTCTTCAAAGATTGATGATAGGTCACAATTACATAACTCAATATCACATATTGCATGATTATTGGATTTGTGCAGTCATATCGTTGATGATGTCATCACTTACAAGACAAGACGAAGGAGTCAATATGTCATCTTCGAAGCTGCCAGAGCAGGCAGGCGGAGAGGTCGAGGTCATCGATTCGGCCATCAAACGCCGCATCATCCTTGTATGTCTCGGCGGAGCCACAGGAGGATTGCTATTCGGTTACGACACATCCGTAATCAACGGCGCTGTAGATTCCATCGCGGGCACCCAGTCCGGATTCGGTCTCAACGATTTCATGAGCGGCCTGTCCGTTTCCGGCGCATTGGCCGGATGCGTGCTGGGCGCATGGTTCGCCGGGAAATTCGCCGACCGTTACGGTCGTGTCAAAGCACTGCTTACGGCGGCGGTTCTGTTCATCATCAGCTCCATCGGTTCCGCTCTTGCCCCTGCCGTCTGGCCATTCATAGCCTTCCGGCTTATCGGCGGCCTTGGCGTGGGACTCGCGTCGGTCGTCGGCCCGACCTACATCGCGGAAGTATCTCCGACCAAGATGCGTGGCTTCCTTGCCAGCTTCCAGCAGTTCGCCGTTGGCATCGGCATGCTGGGATCCACCATCGCCAATAACCTGCTCGCCAAGAGCTCGGGCGGCGCCGACAATCCGCTCTGGTTCGGGCTCTCCACATGGCGTTGGATGCTGATGGTCATGTTCGTTCCCGCCATCATCATGCTGGTGGCCGCACTTCGTCTGCCGGAAACCCCTCGCTATATGGTCATGAAAGGCCATTACGACGAGGCCGCCGAACTGCTCAAGCGCATCAATGGCACGCAAAACCCGCAAGACAAGGTGCGTCAGATCCGCGAATCCATCGGCAGCGAAACTTCTCCGAAGCTTTCCGATCTGCTCGGGCATACGTTCGGTCTGAAGAAGGT
>CAVBVU010000127.1:0-5092 GCA_963598975.1 Anaerovoracaceae bacterium | reverse complement strand
AAGCAACTGGAGACCGCGGAGGCTTCCGCAGCTGAAGACGGCCAGGCTCCGAAGGAAGAGAAGGTCGAAGAGGTTTCCAACTACTCCTCCGAGAACACTTCCACCGGCACCCTCGCTGATTCCGACCAGCTCGCCGCTCTGCGCGACCAGCTGCTCGGCAAGTGAGTCTCGCTGAAATCGGAATAATCTGGTTCGCGTAAATCTCTATCAAGGGCTCCATGTCATTTGGCATGGAGCCCTTGCGTATGTGTTGCGTCGGCAAGGCATACAATGGCGATTGTGATGATTCGAATTGGTTTGACCGGCGGCATCGCGGCAGGCAAAAGCACCGCCGCGGCACATTTGCGCGAATTGGGCGCATTGCATATCGACTATGATGCGTTGGCGAGGCAGGTGGTTGAACCCGGGGGAGCGGCATTGCCTCGGATCGCTGCGATATTTGGCCCGCAGTCGCTTAATGCCGACGGCACGTTGAACCGCGGATGGGTCGCCGAACATGTGTTTGGCCGCAATGCGCTTCCGGGAGCCCGCGAACAACTTGGCGCCATCGAACATCCGATCATTTATGCCGAAGCCCGGCGTATTGAATCGGAGCATCCCGAAGCGCGCGTCATCGTGCATGACATTCCGCTATTGGCCGAAGTGCTTGCCAAAGGCGAGATTCCCTTCACCTTTGACCATATCGTTACCGTTGAAGCGCCGATTGAGGAACGTGTCCGCCGTATGATCGCCGAACGCGGCATGACCCGAGAACAGGCCGAAGACCGCATCCGTCACCAGTCCACCCAGGCCGAGCGTGAAGCGATCGCCGATACCGTCATCGATACCTCTCAACCAATAGAACGAACGTATGCGATTATCGACGACTCATACGACCGTTGGATGCATAAGCCTACAAAGTGATGATTTCGAACAGTTGATGGCGTTGAAGACCATGTCGCCGTGAATACCATTGATGGAGTGGTATTACCAGAAAGCGGTAATTGGATCGAATCCATAATCCGGGTAGGGCAATCTGCGTGTAGGAGCCTGACGTGATGATGAGCGCAACAGTCAATATGCTGGGATTTTATAAATCCAATGCATGATTTGCCGTGTACCGCAGAAGGGCGGATGGCTGCGAACCCGGGAGGAAGACGGCTATTGGAGTTGCCTTGCTTACATCCCGATATATCATCGTGGTACAACGTGAGCTTGAGGAGAATGGCGCATGAGCTTCAACATTAAGCGCGAGAATAAGCCGTTTGTGGTCAAATCGCCATATAAGCCGAGTGGCGATCAACCCAAGGCCATCGAGGAGCTGGCTACCCGTATCGAGAACGGCGAGAACGATGTGGTGCTCATGGGTGCCACAGGTACCGGCAAGACCGCTACCACCGCCTGGCTGATCGAACGTCTGCAGCGCCCCACGCTCATCATCGAACCCAATAAGACGCTTGCGGCTCAACTGTGCGCCGAATTCCGGGAACTCATGCCCGACAACGCCATCAGCTATTTCGTCTCCTACTACGACTACTATCAGCCGGAAGCGTATATTCCGCAGACGGACACATACATAGAAAAAGACTCCAACATCAATGATGATGTCGAACGATTGCGCCACGCGGCCACGGCCAACCTGCTGACCCGTCGCGATTGCGTGGTGGTGGCCACGGTCTCGTGCATCTACGGTCTGGGAACGCCGGAGGAGTACGCGGGACGAATGCTGTTCCTTGAGGAGGGTCAGCAGATAGATAGGGACGATTTGCTGCGAACCTTCGTTGCCATGCAATACAAGCGCAACGACATCGCGTTCACTAGGGGTACGTTCCGTGTGCGGGGCGATACCGTGGAGATCATTCCCGTATATGAGGAGCTGGCGATTCGCATCGAGTTCTTCGGAGACGAGATCGACCGCATCTCCACGTTGCATCCGTTGACGGGAGACGTGATAGGGCACGAGTCGCAGGTGCATATCTTCCCGGCGTCGCATTACGTGGCCGGGCCGCAACGCATGGAACGAGCCCTGACCACCATTCAACAGGAGCTTGACGAACGCGCCGCGCAGCTGCGCAAGCAGGGCAAGGAGCTTGAGGCGCAGCGTCTTACCATGCGTACCACCTATGATTTGGAGATGCTGTCCCAAGTCGGGGTATGTTCCGGCGTGGAGAACTATTCGCGTCATTTCGATGGCCGTGAGCCGGGAACTCCTCCTCATACGCTCCTTGACTTCTTCCCTGACGATTTCCTGCTTGTCATAGACGAGTCGCATGTTACCGTGCCGCAGATCGGCGCGATGTTCGAAGGCGATGCCAGTCGCAAGCGTACGTTGGTCGAGCATGGTTTCCGTCTTCCGTCCGCGATGGACAACCGTCCTCTCAAATGGCCGGAGTTCTTGGACAGGGTGGGGCAGACGGTGTATCTGTCGGCCACGCCCGGTGATTACGAACTCGGTTTGAGCGACGGCGTAGTCGAGCAGATCATCCGCCCGACCGGACTGGTCGATCCGCAGATCGACGTGCGTCCGGTGGAAGGGCAGATCGATGATCTGCTGGCCGAGATCAAGGACCGTGTCGCGCGTAACGAACGCGTGCTGGTGACCACGTTGACGAAGAAGATGGCGGAGGATCTGACCGACTATCTGTTGGAGCGTGGCATCAAGGTCGAATATCTGCATTCCGACGTGGATACGTTGCGCCGGGTCGAATTGCTGCGTGAACTGCGCGAAGGCAAGATCGACGTCATCGTGGGCATCAATCTGCTCCGGGAGGGTCTTGATCTTCCGGAGGTCTCCCTGGTGGCCATTCTTGATGCCGATAAGGAAGGGTTCCTGCGTTCCTACCGTTCCCTCATCCAGACCATCGGCCGTGCTGCGCGAAACGTGTCGGGTACGGTCATCATGTATGCGGACGACATCACCGAAGCCATGCATAAGGCCATCGACGAGACCGGTCGTCGCCGTGACATCCAGATCGCGTACAACAAGGAGCATGGTATCGATCCGAAGCCACTGATCAAGAAGATCAGCGACGTCAACGACATGCTCGCCAAGGAGGATGTCGACACGCAGACGCTGCTTGGAACCGGATACAGAAATGCCGGCAAGGCGGGGAACTCGCATCTGGGCGTGCCTTCCGCCGATGCCGACGAGATGGGCAGAAGGCATGAGGAGATTCTTAAGGCGGGACTTCCCGCGCAGGATCTCGCCGCTCTGATCCGCCAGCTTTCCGAACAGATGCACACGGCGGCCGAACAGCTGCAGTTCGAGCTTGCGGCGCGTCTTCGTGATGAGATACGCGATCTGAAGAAGGAGCTTCGGCAGATGACCGAGGCGAACAAGTAGTGGATGAATTCGAATGGGCGATGCCATTTCGGCCCGGTCATGCGGATTCCGTACCATGTCAAGTATGGCTGAAACCCCTATTGCGTTTATGATCGCCACATTTGTGGTGCTCGCTGTTTTCTTCGTCGTCGACTTGTTCGTCATAGGCCGCAAGCCGCATGTGCCCTCCACCAAGGAGTGCGTGCAGCATATCGCGTTCTTTGTGGTCGCGGCGCTGATTTTCGGAGCTCTTATGTGGTTCTTCGCCGGTTCGAAGCCGGCCATTGAGTTCTATTCCGGATGGCTTACCGAGTATTCGTTGAGCATTGACAACCTGTTCGTGTTCGTGATCATCATGTCGAACTTCGCGGTGCCGAAGCAGTTGCAGAAGTTCGTGCTTTCAGTGGGCATCACGATTGCTCTGGTGTTGCGAGGATGCTTCATTCTCGTGGGCGCGGCCATCATATCCCGCTTCACCTGGGTGTTCTTCCTGTTCGGTGCGTTCCTTATCTTCACCGCCATCAAGCTGCTTACCGGTGGTGAAGAGGATGAGGAATACCATGAGAACTCTTTGATCCGCGCGTTGCGCAAGGTCATCAAGATCACCGACGAATACGACGGCGAGAAGCTGCGCACGGTCAAGGACGGCGTCAAGCATTGGACTCCGATGCTCATCGTGTTGTTGACCATCGGCACCACTGATGTGATGTTCGCATTCGATTCCATTCCGGCGATCTTCGGTTTGACCAAGGATCCGTTCATCGTGTTCACGTCCAACGTGTTCGCGCTGTTGGGATTGCAGCAGCTGTACTTCCTTCTTGGGGAGCTGCTCGACAAACTCGTATACCTGCCGTTGGGACTGTCCATCGTGCTGGGCTTCATCGGCGTGAAGCTGATCATGGAGGCCATGCACGGCAATACGCTGCCGTTCATCAATGGAGGCCAGCCGGTTTCCTGGGTACCCGAAGTGCCCACGTGGCTCTCTCTTGCGGTGATCGTGGTCGCCATCGGAGGTGCCGCTTTGGCCAGTATTTTGAAGATGAAGCATGTCGAAGCAAGCGAAAAATGACATTGCCGTAAATTGAGATTAAAGGGGAGTTTTCCTACTCCCAACATAACTGTGAGCGCTCACAACACACCTCGCGCCGAGGTGGAAGTGAGCGCTTTTTGCTAGTAGACTGTTCTGTTGGAAACAGGGTCGCAAGACCCAAATCACATAGACAGGAATAGGCAGGCATACATGCGTAAAGCCAAGATCGTAGATACCATCGGTCCCGCTACCGAGTCTCTGGAAGGCATCACCAGCCTCGTTGAAGCAGGTATGGACGTTGCTCGTCTGAACCGCTCCCACGGCACCCCGGAAGACCACCTCAAGGTCTACAACAACATCCGTGAGGCTTCCAAGGCCACTGGTCGCAACGTTGCTGCCCTGGTCGACCTGCAGGGTCCGAAGATTCGCTGCGGCTGGTTCAAGAAGAACGCCGAAGGCGAAGACAAGGTTCAGCTGACCGAAGGCCAGGAATTCGTCATCACCACCGACGACATCGAAGGCGACGAGCACATCACCTCCACCACCTTCAAGGGTCTGCCGGGTGACTGCCACGCCGGTGATCCGATTCTCATCGACGACGGCAAGGTCCGTCTTGAGGTCACTAAGGTCGAAGGCAACAACGTGTACACCAAGGTCGTCGTTGCCGGACCGGTCTCCAGCCACAAGGGAATCAACCTGCCGGGCGTCGCCGTGTCCCTGCCGGCACTGACCGAGAAGGACGAGTCCGACCTGCGTTGGGC
>CAVBVU010000126.1:0-5102 GCA_963598975.1 Anaerovoracaceae bacterium | reverse complement strand
GTGCTATGTACACTGAAGGCAGGCATCGCGCGACCTGTCGGCGAGCAACTCACCATCACCACGGAGCATACGATTCTGGCAACCGGGTCAAGTCCGCTCCCCTTCCCCGGCAGCCTGTTCTCCGGCGCGATCATCGACTCGACACAGGCATTGGAGCTCGATACGTTCCCATCCAGCGCGGTAATTGTAGGATCAGGTGCGATCGCACTGGAATTCGCTTCGCTGTGGAACGCCGCGGGATGCGAAGTCACCCTGCTAATCCGCAAAGATCGTGTGCTATCGGCTTGGGACAAACGCGTTTCATCGACGTTGACCCGCGAGCTTAAACGCCGTGGCGTCAATGTGATTACGCGCAGTTCCGTAAACCGAATGCAAACCGGAGCGAACCTCGGCGTCACCGTGCACTATACACAGAACGGCTCTGAAGAGGAGCACACCGCATACGGAGAAATAGCCCTTGTTGCGATCGGACGCTCTCCGAATACGCAATCCCCCTGGTTTGTAGAGCAGAACATAGCGCTTGACGATCGCGGCTACGTGAAAACCGATGAATACGGTCTTACCAGCCGTGAACGCACATGGGCCTTGGGAGACATCACCACAGGTCCCGCACTGGCTCACAAAGCGTTCGCACAAGGCATCGTCATCGCCGAACGAATCGCAGGTCTTAATCCGAAACCGGTATGCGACGAGACCATCCCGCAGGTGGTCTTCTCCTTCCCGGAAGCCGCGAGTGTAGGCATTATGCTCGCCGAAGCCAAGGAACGAGAAGACATCGTTGATCCGAAGGAAACCGCATACCCGGTTATGGCGAACTCCCGCATGCTCATGAGTGCCGAAGGCGGCTCCATGACGCTGGTGACCGGAGCGTTGTCCAGCGATCCGCAGACTACGTTGGTACTGGGTGCGCATATCGTGGCGCCGAATGCAAGCGATTTAATCGCGGAAGCGCAGCAGCTTGTAGGCAATCAAGTTCCCCTGGCGGAAGCATCACGGCTCATCCATCCGCATCCGACGTTCAGCGAAATGTTCGGTGAGGCATTGCTCAAAGCCGACGGTAGGCCGTTGCACACACGATGACGCAACCTAATAATGGCCGCAACATGGCGTTACGGCATGGTTCCTGATAAACTATTGTTCCAGTGTGTGTAACCGCATAATCAAGTGAGGAAGTCGATGGCAGACAAAGAAGAGCCAAAGAAGAAGCAGAGCACCATCAAACAGATCATTCAGATCTTCAAGTACACCTATATGGAGGACAAGGCGCTCCCCTGGTTGTGCGGTGGTGTTTTCGTAGCCCCGATCGTGGTGTTCATCGTGTTGGGCATCGTATTCAAGTGGTCGGTGGTCGGTTGGATCACTTCCATGATTCTGGCCATCATGATCGGCTTGCTGTTCGCCACCATGATGCTCACCAACCGTGCGGACAAGGTCGGCTATTCCAAGCTTGAAGGACGCCCGGGCGCTGCCATCAGCGTGCTCGGCAACATCAGCAAGGCCGGTTTCAGCTTCCCGCAGGAACCGGTCTGGGTTGATCCGAAGACCAAGGACGCCATCTGGCGCGGTACCGGATTCAATGGCATCTACCTGCTCGGCGAAGGTGATTACAACCGAGTCAAGCGAGCCATGGACCGTCAGGAGCAGAACATCAAGGGCGTTACCGCCGGCTCCGACATTCCGGTGTATCGCATCTACGTTGGCCAGGGACAGAACCAGACTTCTCTGAAGAACCTGCGTAAGACCCTGCTCAAGTTCAAGACCTATGAGCCGACCCACCACAAGAACAAGCTGATTGCGGCCATCCACCCGAAGACTCGTTTCATGCTCACCAGGAACGAGCTGAATATTCTTAACGAGCGTCTGCGCACCCTGCAGATGAAGAACGGCATGAACATTCCGAAGGGCGTCGATCCGATGCGTCCGCAGCGTGTCAGCCGTCGTGCCATGCGTGGTCGCTGATAGCGGTTCATACGAATTTCGACTCAGGGCTCCGATTTCCATTTGGAATCGGAGCCCTTTCGTTTCCTCCATAACGTAACCGTCTCGACATAATGCAACCGATGTGATGAAACAGTCGCTGCCGCCATCTCCGTGTGGCGTATCCATATAGTGCAAGAATGTCCGCCAGTCGAACCCTTTTACAGACTTTGTTACATCGTTCGTAATATTCCTTCCCTGTTTTTGCGCGTAATCGCATGTTTGCGATCGCTGTACGAAACATTCTCGTAACCCAACCGGCGAGTAGGCGAAACGCATATTCCTACACTTAAAGCCTGTAAGTTACTTATTCGAAAGGAGCGGTCCCGTGGCTGCACTTGAAACCAAGGCTGATGCTGAGGCCCTTATCAACAAGGAAGGCGTTGAATACGTCTCCGTTCGCTTCACCGATCTGATCGGCGTTCAGCAGCACTTCACCGTGCCGGCAAGCGAATTCCTGAAGGACGCCTTCACCGACGGCATGCCGTTCGATGGTTCCTCCGTGGAAGGCTTCCAGGCCATCAACGAATCTGATATGAAGCTGGTGCCGGATGTTTCCACCGCATTCATCGATCCGTTCCGCAAGCACAAGACCCTGAACGTGGCCTTCTCCATCGTCGACCCGCTGACCGACGAGCCGTATTCCCGCGATCCGCGTCAGGTGGCAGGCAAGGCTGAAGCCTACCTGAAGTCCACCGGCATCGCCGACACCGCCTCCTTCGCTCCGGAAGCCGAATTCTTCATCTTCGACAAGGTGCGTTTCGAGAACAGCATGCAGCGCTCCTTCTACGAGGTGGACTCCATCGAAGCCCCGTGGAACACCGGCGTTGACGTTGAGGATGACGGCACCCCGAACATCGCGTTCAAGAACCGCATCAAGCGCGGCTACTTCCCGGTTCCGCCGATTGACCACACCCAGGATCTGCGCGACGACATGGTCGCCAACCTGCAGAAGGTCGGCCTGATCCTCGAGCGTTCCCACCATGAGGTGGCCGGCGCTGGTCAGCAGGAAATCAACTATCGCTTCAACTCCCTGCAGCACGCAGGCGACGACCTGATGAAGTACAAGTACGTCGTTCACGAGACCGCAGCTCTGGCTGGCAAGGCCGCAACCTTCATGCCGAAGCCGATCGCAGGCGACAACGGCACCGGCATGCACTGCCACCAGTCCCTGTGGAAGGACGGCAAGCCGCTGTTCTACGATGAGAAGAACTACGGTGGCCTGTCCGATCTCGCTCGCTGGTACATCGGCGGCCTGATCAAGCACTCCTCCTCCGTGCTAGCCTTCACCAACCCGTCCCTGAACTCCTACCACCGTCTGGTCCCGGGCTTCGAGGCGCCGGTCAACCTGGTGTACTCCGCTCGTAACCGTTCCGCCGCCATCCGTATTCCGCTGGCCGGCACCTCCCCGGCTGCGAAGCGTATCGAGTTCCGCGCTCCGGATCCGTCCTGCAACCCGTTCCTCGCCTTCTCCGCACAGCTGATGGCAGGCCTGGACGGTATCCTGAACCACATCGAACCGCCGGAGCCGGTCGACAAGGATCTGTACGAGCTGCCGCCGGAAGAGCACGCCGGCATCAAGCAGGTGCCGAGCTCCCTGGCCGAAGCTATGGATGCTCTGGAAGAGGATCACGACTTCCTCACCGCAGGCGACGTCTTCACCGACGACCTGATCGAGACCTGGATCGGCATCAAGCGCGGTGAGATCGATCAGGCTCGCCTCGCCCCGACCCCGCTGGAGTACGAGCTGTACTTCCACATCTGATAGGCACGACCCTCGACCCCTACTGCTGACTGGGTTTCCACCCCGCCAGCATAGCCCAGGTCTAGTTATGGTCTAGTTGTATTTCAGAAAAGGGCACGGTCTTCACACGACTCGCAAGAGCCATGCGAAGACCGTGCCCTTCATCATTGAGGACTCTCAGGCAGAAAAGCGACCCAATCATCAAGATCACGCCGACGTATGCGCATGGTCGACGAATACGCGTAACAGGCGACAAGCTCACCCCGACGCACAGCCCGACGAACAACCTTCTCATCCAACCCGCACAAGGCGGCCGCCTCGCACACGCCCAAAAGCGGACGGTTCTCGATGGGCACGTAAGGCCGCCTTCCGGAAACGGATGCGGAAGCCTCGGACACGGGAACAAAATCTGATTCAGCCACACCGACGATCATGCGTCACGGACGCGAAGACGACTATCATTCGTCGGACAACGCGAGCATGTCACGGAACACGGGGTCGAGCGCCTCATTGTCCCGCAAATATCCGACGGTCACGTCTCCCCCGTCACGCGCCAGCCGATACGCCGCACGCTCGTCGATATGTGGGTTCAAACATGCGCCGATGAGCGTGTGCCGGTCCGTCACATCCGCCTCCATCAGGTTTTCCGGATCCCTCATGGTCCGCCACGCCCATTGGCGCACCCCCGGCTCCACGGCCCGAGCGCCTATCATGACGCGCGTGAGGTCGCTTGTGTTCGGATGGTCCAGCACCGCGTATTGGACGCGTGGATTATTCCATTCGCCGCCCATCATGTTCAACGTCCGCCAGGACGTGTCGGGGTACTTCGCCACGGCCACCGCAAGGCCGGAGTCCTTTCGTTTCGGACCGTGGGCTTTGACGGCGAGCCTGTGGAGCTCGTCCGCTCCGATGGCGAGGTTTTCGTTGGCCCGTATGCCGCGCATGGTCCATTCGTCGCCCGTGTCCGCGTCCTTCAACGCTCGAATGTCGTCGACGTGGGCCCATGTCTCCATGCGCGTGTTGCCGTCGCCTGCCGCGTCCGACGATTCGGACATCGAAGCCACGCCGGGAATCTGTTTTGTTCCTGCGAACCAGAAAACATCTGGAACAGACTGGATGTAAAAGAAAAAGCACAGCCGCCGTGATCAGGTGACTGTGCCGTTCCCAATATAAATGTGCTGTAATTCTTTGCTCTTATTACTCTAACATCGCAAAAATCTCTCCACTGATGTTCAATATATCATCCATTGGCAGTTTTGTGCCGTTTTGCAGCACGATCTGCTGCTCGTATTCATTGAATTTTTTACTCTCGGTTCCTTTCTTCGGCAAACTGAAATTTAATAGTCCAACAATCGACCATAGTCATTCCACTCTCCGAACA
>CAVBVU010000125.1:0-5137 GCA_963598975.1 Anaerovoracaceae bacterium | reverse complement strand
CTATCTGTCGCTCGAAGACGATCTGATGCGCCTGTTCAACACCCAGCTCGTGGCGCGCGTCATGGCCAAGGGCATGCCGGAAGGCGAGCCGATCGAGGCCAAGAGCGTTTCCAAGGGCGTGCGTACCGCGCAGAAGGCCGTGGAATCGCGCAACTTCGAAATCCGTAAGAACGTGCTCAAGTACGACGACGTGATGAACAAGCAGCGCACCGTCATCTATGCCGAACGCCAGGCCGTACTCAAGGGCGAGGATATTCATGACGACATCCTCAAGTTCATCGACGATACCGTGATGAGCTACATCAAGGGCGCGAACAAGGGTTCCGACAAGCCGAAGGATTGGGATTGGGAAGGCCTGTTCAAGGCGCTCGCATCCGTCTATCCGATCGCGGTGGAGCAGGATGCCGCCAAGGACGCCATTGCCAAGCTCAAGGGCGACAAGGCCGCCAATGCCCTCAAGGAACTCATCGTCACCGACGCCAAGGACCAGTACTCCGAGTTCGAAAGCAAGCTTGGCGAGGAGGGCCTGCGCCAGCTCGAACGTCGCGTGGTGCTTGCCGTGCTCGACCGCAAGTGGCGTGAACACCTCTACGAGATGGACTATCTCAAGGACGGCATCGGTCTGCGTGGCATGGGCCAGCGTGACCCGCTGGTCGAATACCAGCGTGAAGGCTACCAGATGTACAACTCCATGATCGAAGCCATCAAGGAGGAAAGCATCCAGCTGCTGTTCCATGTGGACATCGAGCGTGTGGCCGTCACCGAGGACACCGAAACCGAATCCGACGAGGATGAGGCAGTGCACGCGGCCGAAGCCGTGATGGGTCTGGAAGGCAACGCGGAACCGACCGAAGAGTCCGCTCCGAGCGAGCCCGAAACCGACGACGAGGCCGAAAAGGAAACCATCGAAGAGCTCGCCGAGGAAGAGCAGAAGGCCGAGCCGGGCATCGTCGGCATGCAGCCGATCAGCCACGCCGAAGGCAAGGTTCCGGCCAACAAGCGTCCGAAGAGCGAGGAACTGCGTTCCCCGTGGGCCGATGGCCGTACCTTCCCGGGAACCGGCAAGAACGTCCAGTGCCCGTGCGGTTCCGGTCGCAAGTACAAGATGTGCCACGGCCAGAACGAGCAGTGATCGCTGAATCGACGGCATGATTGATTCCCGACGGTACCCCCGTCGGGAATCTTTGTATATGCGCTGAACATCTGTGTGGCATGTGACTTGTTTCGTGATACGGACGCGGGGGAGTAAGGAAACCTGGAATCGCTACAATGGCCGCATTGTCAATAACGAAAGCAAGGCGTGCCGAAGCGCCAAGGAGGGCATCATGGCCGAAATCACATGGAAGTCGATCCTCACCAAGCTGGTCGGAGGAGACCACTTAAACGCGGAGGAGTCCGAGTGGTTCGTCGATGACCTGATGAACGGCAACGCCAATCAGGCCGCGGTCGGTGCGGTGCTCTCCACCCAGCAGCAGCTTGGTCTGACTGCGGATGAGGTTCGTGGAGCGGCCAAGGCCATGGTCTCGCACGCCATTGCGTTGGACATCGAAGGGGAGACCACCGATATCGTCGGTACTGGCGGAGATGGCGCCGCCACCGTGAATCTGTCTTCCATGGGAGCCGTGGTGGCCGCGGCCGCCGGCGTGAAGGTCGTCAAGCACGGCAACCGTGCCGCATCCTCGAAGTGCGGTACCGCCGACTGCTTCGAAGCGCTGGGACTGCCGCTCGACCTGACTCCCGAGCAGGTGGCCGAAGTCGGCAATGAATGCGGCATCGCATTCGCGTTCGCCCGCACCTTCCATCCGGCCATGCGTTTCGTGGGTCCGGTTCGCGCAGCTCTGGGTGTGCCTTGCGTATTCAATGTGCTTGGCCCACTGACCAATCCGGCGTCTCCGAAGCATATGGCCGTCGGCTGCGCCAACCGCAAGATGAGTCCGATCATGGCTGCGGTGTACGCCGCGAATGGCCAGACCGGCATGGTCTACACCTCCAGCGAAGGTCTTGACGAAATGGCTCCGAGCGGTCCGGTGTCCGTATGGGAATTCAAGGACGGCGAAGTCACCGAGACCGAATTCGATCCGACCTTGGAACTTGGCCTTGCCAAAGTGAGCGTTGATGACCTCAAGGGCGGTGAGCCGGCGTTGAACGCCCAGCTTGCCCGCGACTTCTTCGCAGGCAAGGACGTGCCGTTCCGCACCACCGGGTTGCTGAACGCGGCGTCGGCGATTGTGGCGGACGGTCATCTGGTGCCGGCCGATGACAGCCTGACCGAACGCTTCAAGGCCGCATATACCATCGCCGAACAAACCGTTGATTCCGGCAAGGCCGAGGCGCTGCTCGACAAGTGGATCGAGACGGCTCAGGCAAAGAAGGCCTGAAACGTTCCCGCCGTCCGATAGCCGATTTGACGGAGACCGGATGAGAACGTGTTGAAAAAAGGCGCGTGCCCCGATCATGAATTCGGGCACGCGCCTTTTTCAATGCATGCAAGCATTATACGGAACGTGGATGGCTGCATGAGGAGCTTTTACACGCGCGCCCCATCATCGAATTCGTCGGCGCGCGTCTGAGCATGGCCCTTATGCTGCACGATGAGGCCGGCCGCTCCAATCAGCGCGCATAATCCGAAAATCGTCCCCAGAATCGTGGCCAGCGCCGGCATGAACGCTGAAGCGATGATGCCGGCGACACCCGCCACCAGCAGAATCCAGAAAATCAATTTGGAAACTTTGACATGCCCGATCTGCGGGTTCGGAGGAACGAAGTCGTCTCCGTAACGGTCCATCACAGAATCGGTGTCAAGCCAGCTGGAACCGGTGAAATCACGAGGCCCCCGTCCGTGTACGATGTCATCGGTGAACGTACCTTGGTCGAGATCGTTGATCGACAGCAGTGCCTCCTTCTCACGGCGTTGCGCATGCTTTTCGAAACGCTTCGCACTACGTGAGTTCTCAACGGCTTTCAGATCATCGGCATGCGATTGCGCGAACTCGGCCCATGCGCTGTCCAAATCGGCCGAGCCATCATTCGACGCGGCATTTGGGTGTTCTTCGTCGGCATTGCTATTGTTGAGGTCAGTCATATTGCTAACTCTAATCAATGCGGATGCCAACCCGCTGGGAGGAATGTGAAGAATGCTCTACTGGTTTTTCGTAAAAGTCCTGGGACCTCTGGCCGTTCATCGACTTGGACCTACCGGCAAGGGGCGTGAGAACATTCCTCACGAGGGCGGAGCCATCATCGCGGCCAACCATCTGGCGGTCATCGACGACGCCTTGCTGCCGCTGACCTGCCCGCGCATGATTCACTTCATGGGCAAGTCGGAATATTTCGAAGGTAAAGGCATCAAGGGCAAGTTCAAGAAGTGGTGGTTCACCTCCGTGGGTGTATTTCCGGTAGATCGTTCCGGCGGCTCCAAGTCCCTCGGCGCGCTGAATCACGCACGTGAAATCATCGAAGACGGCCATCTGTTCGGCATCCATATCGAAGGAACCCGCAGCCCCGACGGCCGTCTGTATAAAGGGCACACGGGCGCCGCACGACTGGCGTTCGAAACGGGATGCCCGATTGTGCCCGCCGCCATCATCGGCTCCCGAGAACTGCAGGTTCCCGGACAGGTGATTCCAAACAAGGGCAAGTCCACGGTGATTTACGGCAAGCCGATCGAAGTCAGCAAGAAATCGGTTGACCAGATTACCCACGAGGATCTGCGCTCGCTCACCGATCGGGTGACCATGGAAATCCAGAAGATGAGCGGACAGGAATACGTGAACGAGTACGCTCAGAAGATCAAGGAACAGCTCAAGGCTCAGAAGGAAGCAGAGCAGAAGGCCCAGGAAGCCTGACCTGACATTCCGCGGTGGATTCCGCGGTGGATTCCGCCGCGATTGACGAAGATGCGTCTGGCCGGAAATTTCCCTGCCAGACGCATCTTTCGTATCCGCAGCGTTTCCCGGTGGCCGAACATCACAAATGCGACGCGCCGATCGGATGGAAGTCTGCCATTGCCTCGAACAAACGTCAGAACAGTGAGGAGTACATCTTCAGCGTGATGGTCGTCGGCGTGCCGTCTTCCTGACGAATGCGCACCTCGGTGCCGCCGACCGGATCCTGCGAGGACACCTTCTTGTCTTGACTGGAATCGAGGGTGATCTGTGAACTGATTTTTACCGAGAAACCAAGCTTTTCCAACGCCGTTTTGGCATCAGACGCCTTTTGCCCGACATAATTCTGCAGAACGATGGTTTCGGGGCCTTTCGAGACCACAACGTCGACGCTGTCTCCCCAATACAGGGAATCTCCGCTTTTCACGGACGCGGAGATTACCTGGCCCTTGGCGATTTTGTCATCGTACTGTTCGGTCCAGTTCGCCGTGATCATGAGCGCGTCGAGTGCCTGCTGCGCCTCATCCTTCGTCTTACCGACGATTTCCGGCATTGTGACAGGCTTTGGACCTTGCGAAATGGTGACGGTTATCTTCGTGTTATGGGGCAGGGTGGCTCCAGGGTCGACGCTTAGTGACAGCAGAGCGCCCTGTGGCACATCCATCGAATACGTGTCATCGGAGGCTTCGGTCTGTTCGATATTGTCGAAGCCTGCGTTCCTTAACGCATTGATGGGGTCTTTGCCGGCATCGCTGTTCGCATCGAGAATGTCGGAAGGAACGGTGGCCTGCTCTATGCCCTTCGATACAACAACGGTCACTTTCTGGTTATTGCGTTTGCCCACATGGTCGCCGACGTTTTCAGGACTCGTGCGGATGATGTTCTCCTCTTCGATGGTGTCGCTGTATTCTTCGGAGGTCTCGTATTCGATGTTCGAGAACTTGAGCAGTTCCTCGTAGGAACTCCACTTCACGTCGGTGATGGTGCACACCGTGGAGGAGTCGCAGGTGAGGTCTTCCGGCTGCGGCATGGTCCAGTAGCTGCCGGGTCCCTTGAAATACCACCAAGCCCAGCCGCCCGATGCGGCCGCAAGCAGAATCACCACGATGATGGTGATGATGATCGCGATCTTGCGTTTGTGGTCTTTCCCATCCTGCTGCTGTTTGTCACCGTCGAAATATTTCGTGTCGTTCCGGTTGTCCGTCTTGCCGTTCTCGGCGCCGGAACCCAAGGCATTGGGATCGTATGAGAAC
>CAVBVU010000124.1:0-5181 GCA_963598975.1 Anaerovoracaceae bacterium | reverse complement strand
TACTTCCGACGATCCGTACTGGTACAACAATAATTTCTCCCAGCTTGGCGACCGCACCACATTCGCCGCCCGTATGTTCAATTCGACGCTCATACTGGCCGGCATCTGCATTGTGATCATCAGTTATTTCGCGATTTCCGAGCTCATCACCACACATCGGATGCGCATGGCGTATTCCGTGCAAACCGGTTTGGAAGAGTCGTCCAGACATTTCAAGGTCAGGATTCTGCTGCTCGCGTTCATGTTGACACTGGCCGGCATAGCATTCATCGGCATCGGCACGTTCCGTTACACTCCCCATCCGATTCTGCATAACGTGTTCGCACGTGGTTTGCCCTGTTTAATGAGTGTGCTGTTGATTGCGTTGCCCTGGTTGGCTCCGCAACTTTCGAAAGTGGTTTACGTCGTGTCGGATCTTGCGATTGCCGTCGGCGCGGCGGCCGGCTATCAATGGTTGAGCGGCCACAACACCTTGACCAATGTGGAGGCGCTTGCTGGCATGATGTTCCTCGGCTGGTTCATCATTTTCTCCCGACAGATCGCCGCGATCGAAGCCGACCGTGTGCAGACACAGCTGGTATTGGCCCAGACCGACGGACAGAAGCCTGCGGAAGATGTCGCACAGTCCGATGGCAAGGCGGCAAAAACCATGTCCCGCCTTGCCGCGCAGGTCTAAAGGCCGTTTTTCCTTGTGACAGCAGTCCGCAATCACAACACACCGCGCAACAACAATGGAAACGGGTCGGTACGGACACTGCCATACCGACCCGTCAACCGGAGAACACTACTTCTTTCGCGACTGTTTCTGATCGCTCATCAGCAACAGGAAGCTCCTTGACTGCGCGGTAATCATGAAACCGGCCTCGTAGTTCAATTCCGGACCGTTCGGATTATGCGTGTCGACCACCAGTCGCCACTTCTTGCCGTACTGTTCGTCCGGCAAGGTGAACATGATCGGCTCATAATGCGCGTTGAAGATCAGAATGAAATCGTTGTCGACCATCTGGTTGCCATACCAGTCGGTTTCGGGAATATCCGAACCGTTGAGGTAGATCATCACCGTGAAGGCGTGCGTGTTCGACCAGTCATCCATATCCATGATGGAACCGGTATGGTCCATCCACTCAACCTGCGGGAGCACATCGCTGCCGTCTCCCGGCTCACGGCCGGTGAAGAAGCGTCGGCGGTGCAGCACGGGATGGTCGAGGCGCAGATGAATCAGCTTCGAGACGAACGCGAGCAGTTCCTTCTGGTCATCATCCAGATTCCAGTCGGTCCAGGAAATCGGATTGTCCTGACAGTAGGCGTTGTTGTTGCCTCGCTGGGTTCGGGCGACCTCGTCACCGCCGCAGATCATGGGGATGCCCTGGCTGAGCAACAGCGTGGCGAACATGTTGCGCATCTGCTGACGACGCAGATCGTTGACGTCCTTGATGGTGGTCGGCCCTTCGACGCCGCAGTTCCAGGAACGATTGTTGCTTTCACCGTCCCTGTTGCCTTCGCCGTTGGCCTCATTGTGCTTCTCGTTGTAGCTCACCAAATCGTTCATGGTGAAACCGTCGTGCGCGGTGATGAAGTTCACGGAAGCCACCGGACGACGTCCGTTCCTCTGATACAGGTCGGAACTGCCCATGAGACGGCTGGCGAATTCCGGCAACGTGGACGGCTGCGAGCGCCAGAAGTCACGCACGCAGTCGCGGTATCGTCCGTTCCATTCGGACCAGCTGGATGGGAATCCGCCTACCTGGTATCCGCCGGAGCCGAGATCCCAGGGTTCCGCGATGAGTTTGACCCGGGAGATGACCGGATCCTGTTCGACGATGTCGAAGAACGCCGACAGCTTGTCCACCTCCTGGAACTGGCGTGCCAGTGTTGCGGCCAAGTCGAATCTGAAGCCGTCGACGTGCATTTCCGTGACCCAGTAGCGCAGGCTGTCCGTGATGAGCTGCAGGGCGTGCGGCGAGCGCATGAGCAGTGAGTTTCCGGTGCCAGTGGTGTCGAAGTAGTGGCACGGGTCATTGTCTACCAGTCGGTAGTAGGCGCCGTTGTCGATACCTTTGAAGCTCAGCGTCGGACCGAGGTCGTTTCCTTCGGCGGTGTGGTTGTATACCACGTCGAGGATGACTTCCATTCCGGCTTTGTGGTACGCCTTGACCATGGATTTGAATTCGTTGACCTGCTCGCCTCGCTGTCCGGAGCTGGAGTAGGCGTTGTGCGGCGCGAAGAATCCGATGGTGTTGTAGCCCCAGTAGTTGCTCAGTCCTTTTTCCTGCAGGAAGCTGTCGTTGACGAACTGGTGGATCGGCATGAGCTCGATTGCTGTGACGCCCAATTTTTTCAGGTATTCGATCACCGACGGGTACGCGAGTCCCGCGTAGGTTCCACGGATGTCCGGCGGCACGTCCATGTTGAGGTTGGTCATGCCGCGTACATGCGCCTCGTAAATAACCGAATCGTGGTATGAGATGTTTGGATGCTGGTCGTTGCCCCAGTCGAAGTATGGATTCACCACGGCGGCCTTCATGGTGTGGCCGGCGGAATCCAGATCGTTCATCCTGCCAAGGTCGTCCGGCGTTTTGAACCAGTAGGAGTATAGGCTTTCATCGCCGTCGACGTTGCCTTCGATCGCCTTCGCATAGGGGTCGAGCAACAGTTTGCTCGGATTGCAGCGCAGGCCTCGCTGCGGATCGTACGGACCGTACACACGGTATCCGTACCGCTGCCCTGGCTGTATTCCTGGCAGATAGTTGTGCCAGACATACGAATTCTGCTCGGTCATTTCGATGCGGGTTTCGTTGTTGTCCTCATCGAACAGGCAGAGTTCCACTTTTTGCGCCACTTTGGAGAAGAGGGCGAAATTCACTCCGGCGCCGTCATAGCTTGCGCCGAGTGGATACATCGATCCTGGTCTGATTTGCATGTATCCAGTATCTCACGCCGTCGCATATATTCGAAAGTATCGTGTTCCTCTGCGAGCTTATTCCAAAATGAAAGCTCAGGATGCGATATTTTCCTGAATTCTACGAATATTCTCGTGCAGGATGGCGATCATTGAATTCGAAGCCGTGATGCGAGTGTCCTGCAGTTGGTTCCAGGTGACCCAAGCCGATTCGACGTGCTCGTCGCCGTCGAAATGACGTGGCACGGCATCCCATTCATGCAGGTGGAGCACCATGATGTGGGCCAGTTCGTCCGTCATTCCTTCGGATGAATAGTATGAGCCGACATGGTCGAAAGTGATGCCGTGCTCTCCTGCTGGTGCGACTCCCGTTTCCTCGCGTAGCTCGCGTAACGCCGCCTGTTCCACATCTTCACCACTGTCGATGAGCCCTGCCGGAAGTCCGTAGGCGAAGGCATCGCAGCCGATACGGTATTCCCGTTCGACCAGATACAGGTCGTTGCCGCAATCGTGTACCAGCATGACCACGCAGGGCGCGTGGCGCATGACCTGTCTGCGGATCACCGTTTGTCCGCCATCGCGCATCCGCAAGGCGATTCTGGTGTCGTCAACGCTGAAAATCGCGCCTTTGTACACCTGCTCGCTGCTGAGCAGTTCGGCGGGAACGGTCATGTCGACGCCGTCGCTGGATGCGTTCAGCAGAGTCTCGACGTCATTCGCCGAAGAGGATGTGCCACTCATCGAACCTGTCATGGCTCAACGCTCCTTGCCGCTGGTTGGCAGCACAAGATTCCATGGATCGGTGTTCATGGAAATCCACAGTGACTGCACCGTGTCTCCCGTGGATTCGGCCACGGCCTGTGGAACATCTTCCAATGCGTACTGGAACCACATGGATTCGATGGCGCTATGCGGCGTATTGATGAAGGCCGGACGGACTCGCGTATCCCCATTGCCGAGTCCGATGCCTTCGGCGCGCATGGAAGCCTCATATCGGGCCTGTTCGATGGCGTCCGTCACCGGATGATGACGCAGATCACTGGTCACATACACATCGACGCCGGCGGCACGCACCTCATCGAACAGCGAGTCGCCGGAGCCTGGCAGGACGGCCACCGTCTGAACGGGCGCGTCCACATCACCGCAGACCTGAACACCCAATTCAGTGTAGGGCAACGCGTCCGCCACACGCTGCGCGAAATCACGCAGCCGCATCGGTTCGGGCAGTCTGCCGATTCGTCCCAAGCCGACGGCATGTTCGGCCTGTTCGTCGGCGATGGGTTCCATCGGGCGCTGATCGATCAAGCCGAACATGTCGGCCGCGGCCATGCCGACGCCACGGTATGACGCGTCGGCATTGGTGTGCCCCACCCACAACGCGCATCCGGCAAGGCTGAGCTTGCGAACTATCTCCCCGCGGAATCCCAGGCCGGACACCTCGTGCACGGAGCGGAAGAACAACGGATGATGGCATACCAGCAGATCCGTTCCATCCGCAATGGCACGGTCGACCACCGCCATGGACGGGTCCGCGGCGAAGGCGATGCGCCGCACATCATGGCGCAGGTCGCCCACAATCAGTCCCGGCTCATCCCACTTTTCGGCGTATCGCAGCGGATACAGCGTTTCCAATACGTCGACCACTTGTTTCAACGTTGCCATCTCAACCCCCTGTCGTCCGTTGTTCTATCAGTGCGCGGCGAGCTGCCAGTCGGAACCGATGCCGGTCGAGACATCCAATGGAACCGCCATTTCGACGGCGTGCTCCATCGCGTCCTTCACCAGTTCGGAAACCTGCCCGGACTCGCCAGGCGCGATTTCGACCACGAGTTCGTCGTGAATCTGCAGAATGATGCGGCTGTTCATTCCGGTCTTGCGCAAGGCCTCGTCCGCACGGATCATGGCGATTTTCATGATGTCGGCCGCGGAGCCCTGTATCGGAGCGTTCAAGGCCGCGCGTTCGGCGGATTCGCGGATGACCCGGTTCGGCGAATTAAGGCCCGGGAAGTACCTGCGACGTCCGTAAATGGTTTCGGTATAGCCTTTTTCACGGGCGGTGGAGACCAGAGACTCCAAATACTCGTGCACTTTGCCGAATGTCGCGAAATACTGCCGTTTCAGCGCTTCCGCCTCACTGGGCTTGATTTTGAGCTGCTGCGCCAGACCGTATGTGCTCAATCCGTAGGCCAGGCCGTAACTCATGGCTTTGACGTGGCTGCGCTGGTCCGAAGTGATCTCGTCAACCGGGATTCCGTATACGAGGCTGGCCACGTATTTGTGGA
>CAVBVU010000123.1:0-5184 GCA_963598975.1 Anaerovoracaceae bacterium | reverse complement strand
CCGCGTGCATGTGTGGTGGGGTGACGAACGCTTCGTGGCCGCCGATAGCGACGACCGCAATGCCAAGCAGGCCCGTGAAGCCTGGTTCGGCAGGCTTGTCGACGACGGCCTCATGCCGGCTCGGAACATTCACGAGATGCCAGCCGATGGTCGTGACGATGATGAAATCACGACAGCATCGGCCGAGCAGACGGATGCCGTACTGGCGGCCGCGGCGGCGGAATACCAGCATGAGCTCGTCGAACAGCTTGGCGAACGTCCGGCATTGGACATCGCTATGTTCGGAGTGGGACCGGACGCGCATTTCGCCTCCTTGTTCCCTGACCATGGCGAGGCCGAGATCGACGACCCGAATGTATTGGTGGCCGGGGTGCGCGATTCGCCGAAGCCTCCGCCGCTGCGTGTGACGTTGACCGTGCCGATGATCGCCCGTTCGAAGCACACCTGGGTGTTTACTTCCGAAGAACGCAAGGCCGACGCGGTGAAGGCCGCCTTCGCCCAGCGCAACAATCCCCACGCACCAAGCTCCTATGCCGACGGAGAGGAACTGCTCTGGCTCATCGACGAGGGTGCGGCCTCTAGGTTGTGAAACCATGAAAGATGTCGGAAAAGGGTTATTAGTGGCCTGATATGAAGGAAGTCCCGCAGATCGCGATGGTCTGCGGGACTTCCTTCATATTCAATCGAAATCAGGCTTCGATCTCGTTACGCTCCTCGGTGGCCCACAAGGTGTGGAACGCACCCGGCTGGTCCACACGCTGGTAGGTGTGGGCGCCGAAGTAGTCGCGCTGGCCCTGAATGAGGGCCGCAGGCAGACGCTTGGAACGCAGGCCGTCGAAGTACGAAAGCGACGATGCGAACGCCGGGGTCGGCAGACCGTTGAGCGCGGCCTGGGCCACCACGTTGCGCCAGGACTTCTCAGCGTTTTCGATGGCGTTCTTGAAGTATGGCGCGAACAGCAGCGACACGTTGGCCTCGCCGGATTCGAACGCTTCGGAAATGCGGTTGAGGAACTTCGCGCGGATGATGCAGCCTCCACGCCAGATACGCGCCACGGCAGCCAGATCGATATCCCAGTCATGTTCTTCGGCAGCGGTGGTGATTTCGTTGAATCCCTGCGCGTAGGCGACGATCTTGGAAGCGTAGAGGGCCTGACGGATGTCTTCGATGAAGGCCTTCTTCTCTTCGTCGTTCAGGTTCAGTTCACCGTTTGGACCGGCGAAGCCCTGCTTCTGGGCCTCTTCGCGCAGGTCGGCTTCGGAGGAAAGTCCACGAGCGAATACGGCTTCGGCGATGCCGGTGACCGGCACGGCCAGGGACAGTGCGGTCTGCACGGTCCAGGTGCCGGTGCCCTTCATGCCGGCGTGGTCCACAATCAGATCGACCAGCGGCTTGCCGGTCTTCTTATCGACCTGGTGCAGCACTTCGGCGGTGATTTCGATCAGATAGGAGTCCAGCTCGGTCTTGTTCCACTCTTCGAACACGTCGCCGATTTCGGTCGGGGTCATGCCGAGGCCGCGGCGCATGAGGTCGTAGCTTTCGGCGATGAGCTGCATGTCGGAGTATTCGATGCCGTTGTGCACCATCTTGACGAAGTGTCCGGCACCGTTGAGACCAATATGGGTCACGCACGGTTCGCCTTCGGCCTTGGCTGCGATGGATTCGAAAATCGGCTTCAGGGTCTTCCAGGATTCCTCGGAACCGCCCGGCATCATGGAAGGTCCGAGCAGCGCGCCCTCCTCACCGCCGGAGACGCCGCATCCAACGAAGTGCAGTCCTCGGGCGCTGATTTCCTTCTCACGACGGATGGTGTCCGGGAAGTAGGCGTTGCCGGCGTCGACGATGATGTCGCCCGGTTCCATAAGATCGGCGAGCGCGTTGATCATGGCGTCGGTCGGTTCGCCCGCCTTGACCATGATGATGGCAGTGCGCGGCTTGACGAGGCTGTCGACGAACTCCTCAAGTGTCTTCGCCGGGTAGAACTCGCCTTCGGTGCCGTGCTCGTTCATAAGCTTTTCGGTACGTCCGTAGGAGCGGTTGAATACGGCGACCTTGTTGCCGTGGTGGGCGAGATTGCGTGCGAGGCTGCCTCCCATTGCGGCAAGGCCGACCACACCGACGTTTGCTTCAGCTGACATGCTGGTCCTCCGTCAAATAAGTAGTACTTTTATAAGTCTTACTCAGTGTAGTACCGAATGAGACCAAAGTAATCGCATATCTCAGGTCTGACGAATCGTCGGCGACGTATTTTTTCGAATGCGCCTTGGGTGATGTCGGAACCGTTTGAAGCCATTCACAGGCTGATGGTGGTGTCTTTGCCATCATGCACCACGATGGCCTGTCTGTCGGTGATGATGCGCAAATCGGGCGCATCGGTGTATTTACGGACGATTTTGGCGGCCCTGCGGCCGAGAAACGGGCCCTGGTAATGCGGAACCACCCGGAAATCCACCAGCCCCAGGCCGCGCGAATCATGCAGCATAGGTGCGGCCTTCGCATCGTCCATATCTTGGATGTATCCGATGTCGGGGCCTGCCACCACCGCTCCCGCGGATTCGCCGATGTACGGCTTGCCGTTTGCCACGGCCTCGGCGATGATTGCGTCGGCCCCGGAACGCCGCATCTCCTGCAACAGGAAAAAGGAGTTGCCTCCACCCACGTAGATGATGTCGCTGTTTTCGATCGCATCACGGATGAATCCGTACGAGGCACCGGCTATGTCAAGGTTGCATACGCTCACGCCTATGCGTCTCAAAGCGAGTTCAGTGAGCCTGCCGGCCGACGAGTATGCCATTGCCTTGCCGGCCGTGGGGATGAACGCCACCGTCTTCGTCTCGAGTTCCGGTTCCATATGAGGCAGCAGTTGGCTGATCGGGGTGAAGGTCGAAACCAGCATCAATTTCCTCATGGTGATCTCGGCTCCATTCCCGGCGATTACGTTACTGGTGGGCGCACGTCCACTATAACGTATTCGAGTCGAAGGAGCCTGTGATCCACGTTCGATGCGAGAGGACGGAACAGATCAGTCGTGAGGCATGATGGTCTTGACGAAGCGCATCGCCTCGGCAGGCGTGAGCGAAGGAACGTATGCCTGCGACACCGCCAGCGAGATCTGCGGCAGTTTGGCCACATCCGGATAGCAGATGTACACCTTGGCTTCGTTGGGATGGAATTTGAGCTTGAACCGGAACAGCGAACGGAAGCCATACGCGGGTTCCATGATGTCGGCGACCATCTGCAGAACATGGCGCAGCACGGCGCTTTCCTCGCTTCCTTCCAGGTCGTCACCCATACCGGCCAATGGCGCCGCGGACAGGCTCATGAACTCGACATCGCCTTCGTCACGTAGACGTTCGGCCATACGGGCGATGAGGAATTCCATGATTCCATTGACGCTGTCGGTGCGGTGGCGCATGAAGTCGAGCGTCCAACCGATCACCTTGCCGTCGCGGTAGGTTGGCATCCAGCTGGTCACGCCAAGCACCTTGCCGCTTTCATCAACCGCGTAGAGCAGCTGCACGCGTGGGTCGACCAGCTCGTCCATGCCACCCAAGGTGAAGCCCATCTCCGGTAACGCTTTCTCACCGGCCCATTGTGTGGAGATCTCACGAATCTGCGCTTGGACGGAGAACGGGGCCTCATGGAACGTGGTGAGCACGTCGGTGATGCCGTCCCTCTTGGCCTTGTTGATGGCGGTGCGCACATCCTGCCATTTCTTGCCACGTGTCTGCCACGCGTTCGGGTCGACGATCATTTCAGTACCCACGTCAAGCGATTCCCATCCGAGCGCCAGCAGTTCATCACGTTGTTCCCCATGGATGCTGTAGAACACCGGCGTCCAGGAGTTTCGGGTGCAGAATCGTGCGAAGGCGCGCAAGTCGTCACGATATTCGCTCGGATCGCCGAACGGTCCGGTCACGGTCAATGCGATGCCGTAGGAGACGCGATAGGCGATGGCCGAACGTCCGGTTGCGGAGAACCAGTAATCGTTGCCTTCCCATGTGGCCATGAACGACATGGATTCGCCGCCGAGCGGAATGATCTCGTCCACACGTTGCCGGTACTCGTCATTGGTCATGGAATGGTCACGCAGGCAATCCCACGAACAGCCCAACGCCACGATCCAGAACACCGGACCAACGCACTGGTAGATGGCTTCGGACAGCCAGCTTACCGGAATGAAGGCCGGTTCGACCCCGCTGAGCAGACCAATCGGCAGCAGATGCTGCACATAGTCGGCGATCAGGTCAAGCAGCTGCGGCGTTTCGTTGAAATCGGTGGGAACGCTCAATCCGTATCCGACGTACAGCAGACCCAGAACGATGAAGGATGAAACCACGATCGTGACATCGCGCAGAATCGTCTTGCGTCTGGCGCGAATCGTGAAGCACCGGTGGAACACTATCACGACGATTGCGAAAATCAACGGCAACGCCATCGTGGAGAACATCGCACGCAATGCACCGTGCCGTACCAACGAGCCCATGATCTGCGCGGAGTCCAATCCGTATTCGCCGATCGCATACGACATCGGAATCACAAAATAAAACAGAACAGCCAGCGCGACCGTGCACGCATTGAAGGCGACGCTCAATACCGCCGCCATGCGACGGCCTCGGTACAGTCCCCAGGCGATGAGCAGCAGCAACAGCGTCGGCATGATGGAAACCAGCCAATTGCCCGGCATGGAGAATCGCATCATCCGATACTGCGTGAAACAACTCACGCTCGTGGCGCCGTCCAGGCAGTTGAGCACATCGTCGATATCGAATTCGGTCGATCCCGTCAGAAGACCGAACATCGACAGCAGGCCAAAGGATTGCCTCGACCAGACGGCCACCAGCGAGCCGATGGCCTGCACGCCGGCGGCGACGCCGATCAGCCGGCGCATCTCGTAGACCGCTCCGTTACGGTAGGAGTCGCCACGGCTGTCGGACGCCATGAGATAGCCAAGCACATGGCCGAGCAACGTCACGGAAAGCAGACAGTAGTCGCCGGCTTCGCCACGGTAGAGGAATATGATGAGCACGATGGCGTAGCCGATCACTCGAATACGGCGACGCCATAGCATGGACGTGAACGCGCTGGCGCACATCAGAGTGCCGGCCACCACGATCAGCGGTCCGAGAATCGCGCCGTCGCTGGAGATTTCACGCCATTGCGGACTATGGCTGGACAGCAGCG
>CAVBVU010000122.1:0-5187 GCA_963598975.1 Anaerovoracaceae bacterium | reverse complement strand
TCAGTGTACATAGCACCTGCCCGCCGTCATCCGTCGGAGTGATTCGCACAACGTCGTCACCAGCCGGTTCGCCGTTGCCTTGAAATATGGTGACGCCTCGATGTGCCAGCAGTCCGGACAGTCCTTTCGTCATGGTTTCGACGGCGGACATGCGAAAATCCTTCAATTTGCCGAAATCGATGCTTTGCAGGGTCGCATTGATTCCCATACGTTCGGCGCTGCGAACATTTTCCGCGCTATGAGCGGCGGTCAGCAACGCCTTCGAAGGAATGCATCCACGATTCAGGCACGTGCCTCCCACCGTTGCGTCGCGTTCGATCAGCGCCACAGTCTTGCCGAGTTCCGCCGCGCGCAACGCCGCCGAGTATCCGCCCGGACCGGCTCCGATGATGGCGATGTCGAAATGCTGATCGGTCATTGTTCCTCGCTTCGTTACTGATGATTCCGTTTGTCTTACGTTGCCCGTATGTCGTTGCGCGGCTGTTTTTCAGGACGCATCGCTGCGACTGGTTACATGGTAGTTGACAATCGCAAAGTAACGAAAAAGCCGCCAGCTATACGCTGACGGCTTGAAAACGTTCGTTTGTGCTGTTCGAATCACTCCGGCCAGTGTCCACGCTTCGGGTAACGCGGCTTCGGAAGACGCCAACGACGCATCTGGATTGCGCGGCTCCATGCGTAAGAACCGGAACGCATGCCCTTGGCAACGGACTTCTCGCCGTACTTCTCGATAAGCTTCTTCTTGAGTTTGCGCCACATGATGGCAACGTCGATAATCACCGCGAACAGGTACACATACATGAGCACCATGAGCGGCAAAGCCAACGAAGGCCACTTGTAGGTAACGAAAATCGAACCGATCAGAATGACGAATGCCACTGGAATGAAGAACTCGCCAAGGTTGAAACGGGCATCCACATAGTCGCGGATGTAGATGCGCCAAGGCAGACGTTCGGCCTTCGGCATGTGGTTGACATCGCCGGACTGCATGGCCTCGTATTCGGCGTTCTCACGCTCGCGCATGCGGGCCTTGGCGGCTTTGCGGCTGGCTTCGCGATCCTTGGGAACGAGAGGGCGCAGATTCTGCGCCTGAGCGTCCTTACGCTTCGGAGTTGGACGGCCCTTGCCCGCGGTGGGAGCCTTGTCCTTCTGCTCGACAGGCTCCTGAGCCTTGTCTTCGTCCTTCTTGTTAAACAAACTCATGCCTATAGAGCGTAAGGTGACGTATCGACTCGTAGCATGCGGATTTCAATGATTGGACGGGCTCGCCAAGATGGATACAATAGTCATTCGTCAGCGGCGAACCGCCGCACTACACGATTGCATATAAATATAAAGGAGCAGCATGGCAGCTTTACATGCCGAGGAGATCCGTAAGCGAGTCGAAGAAGATTTCGAGCGTATCATCGATGTGCTTAATCGAAAGATTGCGCTGCAGTCGATTTCCGCCAAAGGAATCACCGCGGAACACATGAAGCGTTCTGCGGAATTCGTAGCCGATGAGTTGAGGAAGGTCGGAGTCGACGCCAAGGTGGCTCAGTCCCATAATCCTGACGGCACTCCGGGCGCTTGGGAGGTGATCGGTTCGAAGATGGTCGATGAAGACGCTCCGACCGTGCTTCTGTACGCCCATCACGATGTCCAGCCCGTTCCGGATGCGAGCGAATGGAATACCGATCCATTCGTCGGTACCGAAATCGACACCCGTCTCTATGGCCGTGGCGCCGCGGACGACGGTGGCGGAATCGCCATCCATTCGGGTGCACTCAAAGCGCTCGGCGACGATTTGAAGGTCAATATCAAGGTGTTCATCGAGGGTGAGGAGGAGATGGGCTCGCCCAGCTTCATTCCGTTCATCGAGGAGCATAAGAGCGAATTCGAATCCGATGTGATCATCGTTGCCGATTCCGGCAACTGGTCCGCCGAAATTCCGTCGTTGACCACGTCTCTTCGCGGTAACACCGATGTTGACGTGCACGTCAAGGTGTTGCAGCATCCGGTGCATTCCGGACAGTATGGCGGCCCGATTCTTGATGCGAACACGATTGCGGCCATGCTGATCTCGTCCATGTACAACACGGACGGCGACTTGGTCGTTCCGGGAATCGCATCCGAGGAGCCCATCGGTGGTCTGCAGCGCGATATGGACGAGCCTACGGTACGCGCCGACGCCGGTGTTGTGGACTCCTACCGTCTTGCGGGAACGGGGTCCCTCGCTGCCCGCATGTGGACCAAGCCGAGCATCAGCGTCATCGGTTTTGACGCTCATCCGGTCGAGGGCTCCTTCAATGTGATTTCTCCGGAGACCACATTCCGTTTGAGCCTGCGTACCGCTCCAAACCAGCGCCCTGAAGAAGCGCAGGAAGCTCTTGCCAAGTTCATGGTGGATCATGCGCCGTTCGGTGCCGAGGTATGGGTCGATAAGCTCGACAATGGCATGGGATGGGCCATGGATCCGAGCGCGGAAGCCACCAAAGACGCCATGGAAGCCATGGAGGAGGCCTTCGGAGTGGCTCCGGTCAATAAGGGTGAGGGCGGTTCCATTCCGTTCATTCCGGAGTTGCAGCGTATCTTCCCGAACGCCCAGGTATTGGTGACCGGTCCGGAAGATCCGAAGGGCAACGCGCACAGCCCGAATGAATCCATCAGCCTGCCGAGCCTGAAGAACAACGTGATTACCGAGGCGCTGCTGCTTGACAAGCTCGCCAAGTGATGTTTTCGATGTAACGACGGTCGGCTGACGTTCCGCACGCCGAATCGCGATGTGTTCCGATAATCCTATTCAAATAGGAAACCGGTGCAGGGACGACCATCTTTCTAAGATTGGATTTCGTTCCCACACCGGTTTTTTATGCGGTATCACATGGAATCAGGTTGCTGATTCAGGGCTTTTCGTCAGGACCTGCGTCGCTTGATCGGAGCAAGTTCAAACACCTCATCGGAAGCGTTGGCCACCTCCGGACTATGCGTCACGATGATCACGCAACGATTCTCGTCGTGGGCAAGAGACTGGAAAATACCCATGATGTCGTCCTGCGTGGCCAGATCGAGATTGCCGGTCGGTTCGTCGGCCACGATGACAGCCGGGTTATAGCTCAAGGCACGTGCGATTGCCACACGCTGCTGTTCACCGCCGGACAAGTGCAGAATGCGTTCGTTGGCGTATTCCTCCGGCAGATGCACCTGCTTGAGCAGATCGTTGACGATTTCCTTTTTCGGCTTGTCGAACGTTTTTCCGGAAGCGTCCATCGAGAGGATGATGTTTTCTCCGACGGTAAGATTCGGCAGCAGATTGAAGCTTTGGAAGATCACTCCGATATCGTGGCTGCGGTAGCGGTAACGATCCTGCTTGGCCAAGTCAGAGCCGTCGTAGAGAACCTTTCCTTCCGTGGGATTGGTCAATCCCGAAATCAACGACAGCATGGTGGTTTTTCCGGTTCCGGACGGGCCGGTGATGGCATGCACCTTGCCTGCGTGGAAATCGTGGTTGATGTTTTTGAGGACGCGTTTTCCGCCTTTGGTGTAGGCGTAGCTCACATCGTCGAGACGCAGTGTCGGCGTCTGCGATGCCGTTTCCTTCGTATCCGTGGTCATTGAAAATCCTTTCAGGAACGGTCGGCCAGAATCTGCAGCGGTTCGTATCGCAGTACGAATATGACAGCCACCAGTGCCGCGACGAGTGTCAAACCGAGTCCGACGAGCAGCAGTTGGGCCACGACTTTCAGATTGACTGTGGCGTTGATGTTCGATACATAATTCGCCGCGCGATCCATCATGCCGCCCGGTCCGCCCTGCTGTGGCTCATTGGAGCTTGCGTCTGTGTTGGAGGATGAGGCGTTCGAATCAGTTGAATTGGCCGAATCGCTTGAGCTGTTCGAATCGCCTGAATCAGAAGATCCGCCGGGGCCTTGCATGTCACGGCCGAACTGCTCTCGCTGGCTCGTCTGCTGCGACTGCTGCTGTTCGATCTGGCTGGAAAGCAACTGATTCGACACGGGTACCGAGGCTGCCGCGCCTACGCCGGCGCCCAATGCCAGGCCGATCATCGTGACGATCAGCAGTTCCAGGGTGAACTGGGCCGCAACCTTGACCTTGTTCACGCCGATGGCGGTAAGTACACCGATTTCGTACTTGCGTTCACGCACATTGAGCAACGTGATGACGATCAGCACGACGGCTCCGACGGCTAGGACGACGATCAGCAGCGTCATGGCGAACTTGGAAAGGTTGTTGAGCGGCACCAAGCTTGATTCGTAATTCTCCACGTCGGCGGAGGAGACGGTGTAGTCGTCGCTCAGCCCGGCATTGGACGCGTCCTCGGAGAACGTTTCGTAATCGGTCTTACTGGAGAACACATAGGTGAAGCTCAGCTGGGCTGCGGAATCGGAGTCGGAATCCGAGTCGAGTCCTAGGGACTTCAACGTTGATACGGACGTGTAGATGGCGTTCGCGGGGTCGGAGGAGGTCGATGCCATCGGTCCGCCCATCTGCTGGTTGGAGTCGGTGGAGTTCTGGTAGATGCCGACGATGGTGAGCGTGTAGGTGGTGCTCGAATCGTTTGTATCGGCAACGCTGATCGTATCTCCCACGGACAGGTTGTTGAAATCGGCGAGGGACTTGGAGATGATCACATCTCCATCGCTGCTCTCGTCGTAGCCGAAGACCTGTCCGTCCGACATGGTGAATGTGCCGTTGGATGCATTGGAGACGGCTTCGTCGCTGGAGAATCCGACGAGAGAGAAATCTCCGCTGACCATGGTGGTGTCTTGGCCGCCGCCCATATCGCCGCCGCCTCCCGGTTCTCCTCCCATGGGGGAGCCTTCGCCGTTCTGCTGCGAAGAATCAGAAGAGTCGGAGGAGCCCGACGTGCTGCTCGAATCGGAAGAGCTCGTCGAATCCGACACCGGCTGGAAGTTGTCCGTCGCGGCCAGTCCGGTGGTCTCCGTGTAATACGTCGACTTCACGGAGGATGAGGCTTTGGCGTACTTCTGATAATCGGACAACGAAAGCTGCTTGTCCGCCAGCGCGCTGCGCATCGAGTCGAAATCAGGTTGGCCGCCGTCAGATGAGTCCGAGCCGCTCGAGTCGGAGGAGCCCGAATCGGAGTTCTGCCGTGATTCGCTGATGAGTTTTTCTCTGTCAAGGCTGATTTGCGCGGTGATCGTGGTGTTTTCGAGTCCACTGGTA
>CAVBVU010000121.1:0-5204 GCA_963598975.1 Anaerovoracaceae bacterium | reverse complement strand
GTTCGCGTAGCGCGTTGACGATGCCCACGCCCAGCGGCGTATCCACGGCGATGATGCCGTCGGGCCGTTCGCTTTCGGGGAGCGCGGCGATCGCCAGTCCCGATTCGTAGCCGTCTTCGATGTACAGTCCGCCGGAATCCACCACTTCCGCGGTGACTTGCACACCTCCGCGCGTGGCCAGCATCACGGCCTTCTGTACGCCAAGCTGCCTGTCCTGCACCGATTCGTAGTCGAAGGAATGTGCCAGGAACACGAGTTTCGTGCAGCCTGTGCGGATGAGTTCCTCGGCTGCGATCTGCCCGACCGCCACGTTGTCGGTCATTACGGAGCAGACCGGGTCGGCGTCGCGTGGATTCGTGTGGTCGATGAGGATGATCGGTATTCCCGCGGCGCGTGCGGCCGCCACGTCTTCCGGCGAATCCTCCACGGTGCTCAGGATGATGCCGGTCACGTTCATGTCGATCAGCAACCGCACCATGTCGCTTTGCCGCTGCCTGTCCGACAGCGCGTTAAGTCCGACGATCTGCATGCCGTGGTCTTCGCACACCTCCTGCGCGCCTTCGAAAATCGATGTGAACAGCGAATGTTCGATGTCGGTCATGATGAAGCCGATGACCGGGGTGGTGTTGGATGCGGGAATCTGCCCGCTGCTGTGCTTCGGCACGTATCCGAGTTCGGTGATCGCGCGGCTGATTTTCGTTTTCAGTGTTTCCGAGACGCGCTCCGGATAGTTGAGATAGTTGGAGACGGTTCCGATGGAGACGCCCGCTTGCTTGGCGATGTCGGAAACGCCGACTTTCTTGTTGGCTGGCATAGGGGTCTCCTTTGGCTTGCGCCTGATGTGGCAGGTCTCTTCGTGGACTTTCAATGAAATATTAGTGGAAGATTGCCGTTTGTGCTTTGAAACTTTCAACACGCCGATTGAAAACTAGATTGAAAATTTCAAAACATAGATTTATCCTTGAACTTGTCAAAGAAGAAATATCTAGTAACAGCGGGGTTCTTGGATACTTCGAATCTCGTTGAATATTTCAAAAGAAGGAAAAGGGAAATGAACGCTGCAGCTCAGAAAAAGGAAGGAATCGGCGGGTACATGCCGCTCGCCGTTGCCGCAGGCATCGGTTCCATGCTCGGATCGGGCATCATCGTGGGCCTGTCCGCAACCATCACCGTCTGGCAGAACGGCCTCGGCCTCGACACCACGCAGGTCGGCCTGCTCTCCGGCATCCTGACCTTCGCCATCGCGTTCGGCTCGCTGTTCGGCGGCCGTCTGGCCGACAAGATCGGCCGCGTGCTGGTGTTCAACTGGATCAATCTGCTGTACGCGGTCGGCGCCGCCATCTGTGTGTTCGCGCCGGACTTCACCGTGCTGCTCATCGGTCTGATCATCGCCGGCGTGGCTTCGGGCGCCGACCTGCCGATCTCCATGACCATCGTCTCCCATGACGCTCCGAACGACAAGGTGGCCGCACAGCTCGTCTCCACCACCCAGGTGTTCTGGCAGGTCGGTGTGTTCATCTCCTTCATCTGCGCGTTCCTCGTCTCCACTATGGAAGGCGCGATGGGCGGCCGTGTGGTCTTCGCCATCCTCGCCGTCTTCGCAGTCATCGCTTGGCTGTGGCGTCTGCTTTCCCCGACCTTCCGCCGCTTCCATGAGGAAGCCGACGCCCGTGACACCGCCGCGGGCCATGTCGCCACCGCCACCGAGAAGGTCTCCGTCACCAAGATGCTGTTCGCCGGCACTGAAAACAGCAAGATGCTGCTCGGCTTCTTCCTGGCCATCACCGTCTTCTACTGCGGCTGGAACCTGCTGGCCAACACCTGGGGCCAGTTCCAGACCTACATGCTGGTGCAGGCCAACGCATCCCAGTCCCTGGCCACCGGCCTGGGCATCATCCTGAACTTCATCACCCTCGCGCTGAACATCGCCTTCGCGTCCATCGCAGGCGGCAAGTACCGCAACAAGCTGTTCTTCGTGGGCATGGGCATTTCCATCGTGGCCATGGTCTGCCTGGCTCTGGGCGGCACCAACATGTGGGTCATCTTCGGCGCGACCGCGCTGATGAACCTCGGTGGCCCGTTCGCCGGCGAGGCCATGTACAAGGTGTGGACCCAGGAATCCTTCCCGATCGAGATCCGCGCCTCCATCCAGGGCTTCATCAACGGCTTCTCCCGCTTGCTGTGTGGTCTGTTCGCTCTGGTCACCCCAGCCCTCGTGCTGCCTTCCACCATCAAGACCACCATGTGGTGCTTCGTGGGCGTGGTCGTGCTCGAACTGGTCGCCGGCTCGATCATGATCTCCAAGCAGAACAAGTACGGCACCGACGAGGAGCGTCAGCTTAAGGAATCCTCCGTCGAAGCATGATGCGATGCGGGGCGTCTTTCCTTCGAAGGAAGACGCCCCGCCCGTCAATATCACGTCAACGTCACGTCAATATCCAGCCGATACTCAATCGATAGTCCGCTGACAGTCCGTCGATAACAAAGGAGTTACGAAAATCATGGAAACGCAAGTGATCAAGCCGATTGCGGCAGGGGATCTGCATATCACGCGATTCACCATCGAACATTTTCCCGGAGACGCGCTCGGCATTCCGACAGCCACGCCGCGCATGAACTGGGCCTACTCGCGTACCGTTCCGGACGGCTCCCAGATTCTGCTGAAGATCAGCCGTCGCGTTCCGGGCGCGCAGGCCAAGGAGGAGTACACCTACCTTCCTCCGGAGAACAACGTGCTCGTGCCTTGGCAGTTCACCCCACTCGTTTCGCGTGAAGAGGTGTTCGCCACCGTGCAGCTCGTATCCGCCGCGCACAAGCCGCTGAGCGAACCCAGCGCCACGTTGCATTTCGAAGCCGGTCTCATGCAGGAATACGAGCATGTCGCCGATTTCGTCGGCCCGTCCTGGGCCGAGCCGGAGACCGATCACCGCCACCTGCCGTTGGTGCGCACTGAGATCGCGCTCAAAGGCAAGCCGAAGCGCGCACGCCTGTATTTGAGCGCGCTTGGCTTGGTCGAAGCGGAGATCAACGGCGTGAAAATCGGCAATGACGCGCTGATCCCCGGCTGGACCAACTACGAGCAGCGCGTGCAGTGCTGGACCTATGACGTCACCAATGAACTCACCGAAGGCGCCAACGCCATGGGATTCTGGCTTGGTGACGGCTGGTATCGTGGCCGTCTCGGCTTCGACGGCGGCTACGTGAACTATTACGGCGATCGCCTTGGCGTCTTCGCGCAGCTTGAGATCGAATATGAGGACGGCGGCGTCGAACACGTCTACTCGAATGCATGGGACCGCCAGTGGAAGGCCACGCTCGGCCCGATCGTCTGCTCCGACCTGTGTGAGGGCGAGCGCTACGATGCCCGTCTCGAGCAGCCGGGCTGGTCCAAGCCGGGCTTCGACGATTCAAACTGGAAGCCGGTCTCCGAGATCTTCTACGATCCCGCGAAGATCGAGAACCCCGATACTTCACCGGTGCGCGCGCATGAGATCAACGAACCGGTGTCCATCGCGCGCATCGGCGATACTTCCGAAGGCCGTGGCATCTGGCTGGTTGATTTCGGTCAGAACTGCACGCAACGCATCCGTCTGCATATCAAGGGATTGCAGACGGGCCAGAGCGTGGAACTGCGCCATGTGGAAGTGCTCGAACCGAACGGCGAGATCGCCACGCGTACTCTGCGCCGCGGCCAGCAGCATGACATCTACACGTCCAATGGAACCGACGCATGGTGGGAACCGCGCTTTGCGATGCATGGCTTCCGCTATGTGCAGATCGAAGGCGTGGAGGGTGAGCTGACTGCCTCCGACATCGAATGCCACGTGTACCACTCCGTGATGGACCGCGCAGGCGAACTTGAAACCTCCAATCCGCTGCTCAACCGGCTGCATGCCAACGCGCTGTGGTCAATGCGTTCCAATTTCGTGTCCATTCCGCAGGATTGCCCGCAGCGTGACGAACGTATGGGCTGGACGGGCGACATCTGTCTGTTCGCGCCGACCGCCGCCTACCTGTACGACGTGTACGGCTTCCTTAAGAGCTGGCTCAAGGATGTTCGCGCCGACCAGGTCAAGTGGGGCACGGTGCCGTTCTACGTGCCGTTCATTCCGCTTGGAGGCTGGGCGCATCCGAAGGCCATCTCCACGTGGGGCGACAGCGCCGTGGAGGTGCCGTGGGTACTGTACATGGAGTCCGGCGATCCGCAGATTCTTGCGGAAACCTACGATTTGAGCCGTGACTGGATCGACGAGGTTGCCGGTTATCTTTCGCCCGACGGCGTTTGGGACCGCCGTCCGGACTATGTGCTGGGCCAGCTCGGCGACTGGCTTGACCCGACCGCTCCTCCGGAGGATCCGACGCAGGCCATGACGGAGAAGGAGCTCGTGGCGACCGCGTTCTTCGCCCGTTCCTGCGCACAGGCCGAGCAGATTGCCACGATTCTCGGAAAACCCGACGATGCCTTGCGATTCAAGGACTTGCTGGACCGCGTGACTTCCGGCTTCCTGACTCGCTTTACGAATCTGGATGGCACGATGACGTCCGATACGCAGTGCGCGTATGCGTTGGCTATCGCGTTCGGCCTGCTTGACGGCGAACCGGTGCGCAAGGTGAAGGCCGGCAATCGTCTGGCCAAGCTCGTGCGCGAATCCGGCGGCAAGGTGAGCACCGGTTTCGCGGGTACGCCGTTCGTGCTGCCGGCGCTGACCATGACCGGCCATAACGAGGAGGCTTACGGGCTGCTACTCTCCGAAGAGTGCCCGAGCTGGCTGTACCAGGTGAAGATGGGAGCCACCACCACATGGGAACGTTGGGATTCCATGCGCCCTGACGGCTCGCTCAACCCGGGAGGCATGACCTCGTTCAACCACTACGCGCTCGGTTCCGTTGCCGAATGGATGCATGCGCACATCGGCGGTCTTGAAGCCATCGAAGCCGGATGGAAGCGATTCCGCGTCGCTCCGGTGGTCGGCGGCGGCATCGACCACGCATCCACCTCGCATGTCACCCCGTACGGCAGGGCTTCCGTGGATTGGAAGACCTGCGAAACCGGTGTGGAACTCGACGTGACCGTGCCGGTCGGCACTACTGCGGTGGTCCAGCTGCCCGATCACGAACCGGTCGAACTGGCCGGCGGAACGCATCATCTGGTCGTAACGATGTGAACCGAATTTTCCGTCGGTGGTCCGTGAACGCCTTGCCAC
>CAVBVU010000120.1:0-5248 GCA_963598975.1 Anaerovoracaceae bacterium | reverse complement strand
CCTGATGGCCGAACAGACCCCCGCACTGCAGCGTCCTGCCACCCGCGCGGCTCGATTGAGCGCCATCGAGCAGGCGCTGCTGACGCGCGTCGTGACATCACAGTCGCAACTTTCCCAGATTCTTTCCGATCAGGGCATTGAGGTGACTCAGGCCACATTGAGCCGTGACCTTGATGAGATACATGCCACGAAGACCCGTCTTTCCGACGGGACCGTGGCCTACGCCATCGGTGTGCAGCATCCGGACGAGTCGAACGCGACTCCCGATGCGAAAACCGAGCAGCAGATCAGCAGGGTGCTTTCGGGATTGGTGACGTCCGTCGCATCGGCCCGTAACCTCGTGGTGGTCCACACCCCGTCCGGCGCCGCGCAATATGTGGCCAGTGTCGTGGACAAGCAGCCGATCGAAGGTGTGCTTGGCACCATCGCCGGCGATGACACGGTCATGGTGATCTGTACGGATGACGACGTGGCGAAGTTGCGTGCGCAGTGGCTGCTCGATGTGGTCTCGAAAGGTTGAGTGGCCATATAGTGGACACGACGCACCGGATATGCATAAATATACAGAGTAATGCATATACTGCTGAATGATTACAAGACGTTAGAAAGGCAAACCATGAGCGATCAGAATCGTCTCGTCCTGGCGTACTCCGGCGGTCTCGACACCTCCGTCGCCATTTCGTACCTGAAGGAGCGCACTGGCAAGGACGTTGTGGCAGTGTCCCTCGATGTCGGTCAGGGCGGCGAGAGCCTCGAGACCATCAAGCAGCGCGCGCTGGCCTGTGGCGCAGTCGAATCCTACGTGGTCGACGCCCGTGACGAGTTCGCCAATGAGTACTGCATGAAGGCTCTGAAGGCGAATGCCATGTACGAGGGCGTGTACCCGCTGGTCTCCGCCATCTCTCGTCCGCTCATCTCCAAGCATCTCGTGCGTGCCGCGCACCAGTTCGGCGCCGACACCATCTCCCACGGCTGCACCGGCAAGGGCAACGATCAGGTTCGTTTTGAAGTGTCCATCGCTTCCATCGACCCGACACTGAAGGCCATCAGCCCGATTCGTGACCTCTCCCTGACCCGCGACGTCGAAATCGCGTTCGCCAAGGAACATAAGCTGCCGATCGTTCAGACCGAGAAAAGCCCGTTCTCCATCGACCAGAACGTGTGGGGCCGCGCCATCGAAACCGGTTTCCTTGAGGATCCGTGGAACGGCCCGACCAAGGATTGCTACTCCTACACCGATGACCCGGCCTTCCCGCCGGTCGAGGATGAGGTCGTCATCGAATTCGAGCAGGGCATTCCGGTCAAGATCGACGGCCGCGATGTCACTCCGCTGCAGGCCATCGAAGAGATGAACCGCCGTGCAGGCGCGCAGGGCATCGGCCGCATCGATCTGATTGAAGACCGTCTGGTCGGCATCAAGTCCCGCGAACTGTACGAGGCTCCGGGCGCCGTGGCTCTGATCACCGCCCACCAGGAACTCGAAAACTGCTGCTTGGAGCGCGAACAGCACCGCATCAAGCGCGATATCGACAAGCGTTGGGCCGAACTGGTCTACGATGCGCAGTGGTTCTCTCCGGCAACCCAGTCCCTGAACGCCTTCATCGAAGACACCCAGAAGTACGTTTCCGGCGAAATCCGCATGATTCTGCACGGTGGACGTGCGGTCGTGACCGGCCGTCGTTCCGAGACTTCGCTGTACGATTACAACCTGGCCACCTACGATTCCGGAGACAGCTTCGATCAGAAGTCCTCCAACGGTTTCATCGACATCTACGGACTGCCGAGCCGTGTGGCCGCCGCTCGTGACGTCAAGTTCGGCAACGGCATCGAAGTGCCGGAGAACACCGTCGAGTAAGACGAGACCATCGAATGGGCGGCATCGCATCATAGGCGAATCATCATGATCATGGGGGAGAGAGTATTGGTTAGGACATCCTAACTGGTATTCTCTCCCTCAGTCAGTTCGCAAGGAGAATGAGAAAAAATGACTGAGAGCACTACCAATGGTGAGCATCTTGCGCTGTGGGGCGGCCGTTTCAAGTCCGGGCCTTCCCCGGAACTCGCGCGATTGAGCAAGTCCACCCAGTTTGATTGGCGTCTCGCCGATGACGACATCGCCGGTTCCCGCGCTCATGCAAGGGCACTCGGCCGTGCCGGCCTGCTGACCGCTGATGAATTGCAGCGTATGGAGGATTCTCTCGACGAATTGCAGCGCCGCGTTGATTCCGGCGCCTTCGCACCGATCGAGGACGATGAGGATGAGGCGACCGCACTTGAACGTGGTCTGCTTCAGATCGCCGGCGACGAGCTTGGCGGAAAGCTGCGCGCCGGCCGTTCCCGCAACGATCAGATCGCCGCGTTGATTCGTATGTGGTTGCGCCGTCATAGCCGTGTCATCGCCAAGATGTTGCTCGGTCTGGCTGCCACGCTGGTGGAACAGTCCGAAAAGGCCGGCCGTACCGTTATGCCGGGTCGTACCCATATGCAGCATGCTCAGCCGGTACTGCTTGCGCATCAGCTTATGGCCCACGTCTGGCCGCTGTTGCGCGATGTGGAACGTCTCGCCGATTGGGACAAGCGCATCGACGCGAGCCCTTACGGTTCCGGCGCCCTTGCGGGCAACACCCTTGGTCTTGAACCTGTGGCGGTAGCCCGTGAACTTGGCTTCTCCAAGGTAACGTCCAACTCCATCGACGGTACGGCAAGCCGTGATCTGGTCGCGGAATTCGCATTCGTCGCAGCCATGGCAGGCGTCGATATCAGCCGACTTTCCGAAGAAATCATCATTTGGAACACCCAGGAGTTCGCGTTCGTCCGTCTTGATGACGCATACTCCACTGGTTCGTCCATCATGCCGCAGAAGAAGAACCCGGATATCGCGGAACTGGCCCGCGGCAAATCCGGCCGTCTCATCGGCGACCTGACTGGGCTGCTTGCCACTCTTAAGGGTCTGCCCACCGCCTACGCGCGCGATTTGCAGGAAGACAAGGAAGCCGTATTCGACCAGGTGGACACCCTTGAGGTTCTGCTTCCTGCCTTCACCGGCATGGTCGGCACCATGGTCTTCGACAAGGAACGTCTGGAAGAGGAGGCTCCCACCGGATTCGCCCTCGCCACCGACATCGCTGAATGGCTCGTGAAGAACGGCGTGCCTTTCCGCCATGCCCATGAACTTTCCGGCGCCTGCGTGAAGATCGCCGAAGACCGTGACCAGGAACTTTGGGATCTGACCGACGAGGACTTCATCGACGTCTTCAAAGACTTCCTGCCGGCGGACAAGGCTCCGCAGGTACGTGAAGTGCTCTCCACCGAAGGATCCGTCTCGGCCCGCAATGGCAAGGGCGGAACCTCGCCGCTGCGTGTGCGCGAGCAGATCGCCGCGGCGAAGACGGCTATCGAGCAGCTGCGCTCCTTCGCCAACTCAACCAGCGACGGTCCGGCATACAAGACTCCGGAATCTCTGCTCAAGTAAAAACAAAAGGAAAAGGCAAAGCGGTGCTGACGCGTGCGCAAATACAGCGAATCGTACATGTTCATGGTCATGACATTCTTCGTCATGAGAACATGCAGATCGAACGAACCTGCTATCAGCACGGTGTGATCACCACATACGCACATTCCATTCGAGTGGCCTGCCTGGCCGTATGGCTGGCGGACAGAATGCATCTGTGGCACAAGGTGGATTTGCGTTCTCTGGTACGTGCCGCTTTGCTTCATGATTATTTTCTCTACGATTGGCACGATTGGGACAATGGCGAACACCGTCTGCATGGTTTCACCCATGGCGGCAGGGCACTTCGAAACGCCGAACGTGACTTTCATCTCAATCATGTGGAGCGTGACAGCATCGCGAACCACATGTTCCCATTGACCCCAGTACCTCCGAGGTACATTGAAGGATATCTCGTCACCGTTGCGGACAAGATCAGCGCCACCAAGGAAACCCTTTCTCCCGAACGATTCAACAAGCCGAAATCCGGCAAGCCGAATGTTGGAAGGTAGCAAAACAACAGCATGCTCGCTTTGGAATATCTGTTCCTCTGGTTTCTGTTCTATTCACTGATTGGCTGGATCTACGAATCGACTCTTCTTTCCATATCGGAGCGTCGTTGGGTTAATCGCGGTTTTCTCAACGGTCCGCTTTGTCCGATTTATGGATTCGGCGCATCCATGGCGATCGTGCTGCTGCATGATCTGAGCAATCCGATTGTCATCTTCCTGATTTCGGCGTTCGGCGCATGCGCGCTCGAATACGTCACTTCCTGGGGATTGGAGAAGATTTTTCACGCACGATGGTGGGATTACAACCACTACCGGTTCAATATCAACGGCAGAATCTGTTTGTTGGGGGCGATCGTCTTTGGCTTCGCTGGCGTGATCATCACCGATATCGTGCAACCCGTGGTCGCGTGGATCACCTTCATGATTCCTCTGCATATCGTGCATTGGATGTGTGTGGTATTCGCTGTTCTGATCATCATCGACACCATCGTCACTGTGATCGGGCTTATTGACTTCTCCGCCAATCTTGCGAAATTCAGCGAGGCCATACAAACATATGCGGAAAAGGCTGGAGATTCGTGGCAGTGGGGTAAGGAAGAATTCATTGGCAAAATGCATGACTGGGCGGAATCCTCCCAAGAAATCGTCGACACCATGCAGAACACCGCCTCTTCCATACTGAACAAGCAGCAGCGTCGAATGATCAACGCCTTCCCGCGCCTGCGTTCCACGGAATCCACCAAATACAGCAAGATCATCGAAACCTTGCGCGAGCTGCTACGCAACACGCATCTGTCGAAGTAAGCGCAAGACGAAACGACTGATTAAGATACGGTATGCAAAACGTCCGTTGTGGGATTATTTCGCAACGGACGTTTTGCATACAGTGGCAGACAGTGCAATGAAAACGGCCATGCGTGGCTGTCTTCATCTTCTGAGAAACTGTAGGATGCGTAAAACGCAGTAGATATCCGCAATTCGATAGGGGAGAAACACAGCTATGGCTCACGTCATCGATTTCAAGGAGGCCGGTTTCGATTCCGTCCTTGATGAACTGGAATGGCGCGGGTTGATTTCCCAGTCCACCGACAGGGAACGACTCGCAGAAGCGCTGAACGGAGAGCCCATCACCTATTATTGCGGCTACGATCCGACCGCGGCATCCTTGCATATCGGCAATCTTGTACAGCTGATCAACATGCGTCATCTACAGGCGGCCGGACATTATCCGATCGCTCTTGTCGGT
>CAVBVU010000119.1:0-5252 GCA_963598975.1 Anaerovoracaceae bacterium | reverse complement strand
ACGTTTACCTGCGAACCAGACTCGTGAGTCGCGTAGCGAAATCATCGACGAACCGGCTGTGATCGACTTGAAGCGCCACGTGAACGCGTGGCGCTTTGCTGTTGATGAGTCCTTTCGGATCTCCCACCGTGCGCCCGCGGGTGCCGTGAAGATCACCCGACTTGGTTTCGACCTTCATCGGCAGGTCGAAACATGAAACAAGAGTCTCGTCAAGCGCCACGGCAGCGGCAAGCGGATCATGCAACGGCATGCCGCCCGAGAACAGTCTGGCATCGGATTTGAGATTGGCCGCGATTGAAAAATCGGCCAGATTCGCAAGAAAGTCACCCAATTCGGAGCCTCTCCATCTTGCGGTGACGGATTTGCCCATCAAACATTGATGCGTCACGTCAAGACCGACCATGGTAATGTCCGCTCCCGAATGGAATACGCGGTCCGCGGCTTCCGGATCCTGGATGATGTTCGTCTCGGCGGTCAGATCCCAGCAGTTACCCTCCTGGGTGAGTGTTCCTCCCATCAACACCAGTTTCAGCTTCTCCGCGATGTCCGGCGCCTCGCGGAGTGCGGCATCAACGTTGGTCAGCGGGCCGGTTGCCACAACGGTAACGTCGGTACCGTATTGACGTACCTGTTCGATGATGAACCGCGTGCCGTTGGAAAGAAGAGTGTTTTCACCCATTGCCGGCGAAGATGCGGAAGCGGTTTCCCGCATGGGGGAGAGCGGACCGTGCGCGGCTGGATTCGCATGCGGATCATCCAATGCGTAACCGCCGACGGAAACGATGCGTGCCGAATCAACAGTCGTGATTTCTGAGGAAACAGGTCGGGAGGAAGACTGTATGTCGTAGTCCACGCACTGGCCGTGTTTCGGTTCGGGGCCGAAACCTCCAAGTCCATCCGGTCCGTGGAATTGCGCGCATCCGGCATCGGGAATGAAACAGTCGGCCCACGATGGATGAGATGCCCCTTGCAGTACCGGTACATGCTGAAGTCCCAGCCGCTCCAACGCATAAGTCGTGTTCCGCACGGCGGTATCGACCGCAACATTGCCGTATGTGCCGATCACACCAAGCAGATCGACGTTCGGGAACGTGGCAAGATATGCCAAAGCCAGGGCATCGTCGATGCCGGTGTCTACGTCGAGAATCAGTTTGCGGTCGTTCATGGGCTCCTCGGATTATGCGATTATGCAATCGCTGCAGCGAAACGATGCCGAATCGCTGCAGCGAGAGTGAATATCGTGCCATGCATGCGGATTGCTACATGTCATTCAATCATGTTTTCGCATATAAGGCACGAACGGTTACGGATGATGCCGGTTTACTTCAGGAACTCGTCCGTGGCGAGATCCTTGGCCTGCGGAGCCTCGTTGATCACCTTGTCGTGCGAGTCGGTGTAGGCGTCCTCCTTGGCAAGGAAGTCGAAATACTGCTGGGCGCCGTCAACGTCGTTCGTGCCGAATGTGAACGAACCGTCGGCGATTTTCTCCGGATCTCCCCAGTACTGGCCATCGACGATCGTCTTCATGCTCTTCTTCACGAATTCGATTTCAAGATTGGCGTCGGGAGCTTCGTCAACCAGGATCTGAGCGGCGTCGTCAGGATTGGAATACGCGTATTCATAGCCCTTCTTGGTGGCCTGCACGAACTTCTTCACCAAATCGGGATTGGAGGAGATGGTCTTGTTGCTGGTGATCACGCCGATAGTGTCGGCATTGCCGGGCACACCGTAATCCGGTTCGGTGAAGCAGTTGAGCTGCGGGCCGTACATATCAGCCTGCACGCCTTCCCAAGTGGCATAGAATCCGCCGAAGTCGGCTTTTCCGCTGGACAGTGTCTGGAACGTGGACGTGCCGACCGTCACCTTGTCGAACGTGCCTTCGCCGCCATCGGACTGAATCATGCGGCGAATCACGGCGTCGGACTCATTCGAGCCGAACGTGGCGAAGGTCTTGCCGTCGAAATCCTTCGGGGAGGCGATCTCGGTATTGGACGCAAGCGAGCACCAGATGGCGCTCGGCTTCTGCTGAACCTGCATGACCTGCGTGAGCTCGGCGCCCTTGACGGAATACATGCCCACATTGGTGAGGTTCGACAGCGCGAAATCGGCCACACCGTTGTTCACGGCCTGTTCGGCTCCGGCCTGCGCCACGGCCACGATGTCCACATCAAGGCCGACGTTCTTGAAATAGCCCTTGTTCTTGGCCACATACACGCCGATATGATTGGTGTCGGGAGCCCAGGAAAGCATGAACGTCACTTTGGTGAGTCCGTCGGAATCGGTGCTGGCGTTGTTGCTCTGACCGCATGCGGAGACGCCGAGAACCATGGCGGCTGCGCCCAGCAGTGCGGTTGCCTTCGTTGCGATTGTGCCGAAGATGTTCTTCTTCATAAATGCGATTTCCCTTGAATCTTACTTCTCTATCGTTTTCTAGGGATGCGCTGCGAACGGAATTCGGGCAGAAAACGATACGAAGGGCCCAGGGTCTCCGCTCGTCCAATGCCCCCGACGATTCCTTATGTGCCCAGTGCGTATGTTCGCAGGCGGTGGAATATGGCCGGTTTGCCACACATTGGCTAAACAGCGAATTTTATTATACGGGTTGGTTGGACGAGTGGATCATGTGTATTGGCGGCGTCGGGGCGATTATTGGTGCGGTTGATTAATTGAACATGTAATGGCATGTGGTGATGGGTGGACGTCAGCGAACCTGCCCATCACCTTGCATGTCTCCTTCGATACATTGATATGTGGTTTCACTGATCCGCATCCGGATCTTCATCGTCGCCGGCGGGGCCGAGCAGTACGCGCTCGCTTAGATTCACCAGGCACATAAGTACGCCGGTGATGACGATGATGACCAGTGTGGCCGAAAAGATTAGCGGTGTGCGGAACGAGTTGTATGCCGCCTGCAGCCAGATGCCGAGTCCTTTGCGCGCGCCCAGATATTCGGCGGTCGCCGCGGTGGCGAAAATGTAGGCGGCGGAAACGCGGATGCCTCCGTATATCTGCCGTGCGGCCACGCGCAACTTCACATGCCACAAGGTCCATGTTTTCGTCGCGCCGCATGTCAACGCTACGTCGGAATAGAATTGCGGCACCGACTCGAGTCCTCGAATCGTCTGCACCGCAATCGGGAACAGGCCGAAAACGGTGACGATCACAATCTTGCCGGAAATCTCGAAACCGAACCAGATCAGGAACAGCGGGGCGATTGAAATCAACGGCATCGTCTGTGCCGCGGACAGCAATGGAAACAACGCGGCGTTCGCAGTGCGGGAGCAATACAGCAGAATGCCGATCAAAATTCCGCAAGCCACGGCGCAAAGAAAACCGACGGTGCCTTCCAGCAGCGTCACCTGCGTGGCGGGCCAAAGCGTGGACCATGTCTCCATGGTCGCTTGGGCTATCTCACTGGGGGCGGCAATCATGGTGCTCGGCACGTTGCATATGCGTACCCACGCCTCCCAAACGGCAAGCAGCGCCACCACCGCGATGATTGTCGGGATGCGTCGTTTGCAGACGGCGGCCAGTTTGATCGCCGCCATGGAAGCCATTCCCTGCTGTGCCGGTTTGTGTTGAACGCGCGTTTGAGCCATCGTTCACCTTGCTTTCTGCGCCAAAGTGGGCGCCCACGTGGCCGGCTGCGAAAAACCAGTAAGGTGAGGAGCCTGTTCGCAAGCCGGCCAGAAAAGTTCATTGCCGGCTGACCAGTATAAGCCAAGGCCGGAACGTGCGGAAGTCTGTCTATAAATCCACTACGGAACCGATGAATGACGGCAGCCCATCGGGGGAGTCGAGTTCGAAAAGGAATGGGTGGTCGGCGTTGAATTCGATTGTCTCGGTTGGCAGAATGGCCAACATCATGCCGATCTGCGTGTATGCGGCGGCTTCGGCTCCGACTTCCGACACCTCGACGCGCGTGCCTTGAACGATCGACCCGATGAACATCTGGCTGTCCGACATCCCGGAAAAGTCCGCTTTGCTCGCATCGAAGGCGTCGGTGACCCCCATATTCCGCACGGCATCGATCATCGCATCGCTATCGAGCGTGTTGTCGATGGTGAACTTCGGCAGACTCACGTTGATTTCAGCGCCATCCTGTGCATTCGGTTCGGCTTGGAACGTGTTGCGTAGCGCTGTGGCGTCGGTCAGCAGCGCCTTGAAATGGGTGTTGTCGTCCGGCAGGAGAATCTTCATGCAGCCACCATTGTCGAAGGTGAGGTCCACACGCTGCCAGCCGTCACCTTTCGTGTAGGTGTCGGAATCATCCGATGAATCCTGCATGATGGTGATGGTCTTATGCATGAAATCCACGGTGTTCGACGTACCTTGCAACGACTGGAATTCGGCCTTCTCGGTCAGTTCCGTGTCGAACGGGGAATCCCAACGACCGTTGGCGTACAGCGTGTTGAGGATCGCCAGACCGGTGTTTGCGGAAATATCAATCTCGGGTTTCAGCACGCCATGTGTCTGATCGCTGACCCATGCGCTCATCTTGCTGTTGGTGTTGGAATCGAACGTGTTCACCCGCTTGACTTGCGCTCCGAAAATCCGCTGGACCGTGTCGGAATAGTCGGTGTTTATGGAAAGATCGCGTAGCGCCCATAATGAGTTTGCTGCGTCGATACGGGATTCTCCGTCGCGTTTGCCGGCGATCGACAGGTACAGCGAGTTGAGATCTTCGTCGGTCAGGTTGCCGCTATCCAACGCCTGCTGCAGCTGAAGCAGTGTGTTTCCCTTCGCGCCCTTGGACGCGATCAGCAACGCCATTTGCAGCGAGACGGGAGAGTAATTGGTGTTGCCGTCTCCATTAAGAATCTTCACGGCGCTCTCGTAGGCGAATGTTTGAGCCGACTGTGCGGCGCTGTCGGTCGCCGCAATCGCCTTCGGTCTACGTAGGTCGGCCAATATGTAACGTCCTCCCCAAACGGCATACCATAATCCTCCCGTTGCCACGAGAGCGACGATGACCACCGCTGCGATGATTGCGACGATACGACGTTTCAGAGGCTTGCTTTGACGCGGTGATTTCGTGGCTACGATGTCTGTGTTTTCCGAGTGGATGCGCTTCACTGCCGGTCCTTTCTGTCGGAGCAAGCATGCTGGCATGAAAAAAGGATGGTTCCAATCGTATTGCAATTGGAACCATCCTGATGAATTTCAACGAATGCGTTTCGCTAAAGGGCTACTCCAGTCCGATGGACTTGAGATTGTGCATCTTGAGCGACGTGACCTCAAGCGTGCCGGAT
>CAVBVU010000118.1:0-5277 GCA_963598975.1 Anaerovoracaceae bacterium | reverse complement strand
GCCCTCTGAAGGTTCCAAGGCGCGCGAGGTGCTGGTGCAGCCGCAGGATCTTCCGGCAGTACTCGCCTTCATCAAGGGCGAGACCTCGTCGCTTTCACCGAGTGCGTCGCAGCAGGGAGGTCTCGACGAAACGTTGTGATGCGGGCGAAATCGTCGGACGTCCTGTGTGGGGAAAATCCTCAGTCCTTCAGCAAGTAGAAGTATCGGGGTAACGTTGTTCACTATGGAAAAGCAAGAACGTAAATCATCGTTGTTGGACGGCTGGAACGCACCGCCGAATCTGGTCACTTTCTCACGAATCATTCTTGTGATCGTGTTCCTTGTGTTGTATGTGAAGGCGGGCCCTTGGGGCGGAGACAACATCGCCATGCGTTGGGCCGCGGCGATTATCTTCATCATCGCGGCCTGCACGGATAAACTTGATGGATGGATGGCCCGCAAGTACAACCAGGTCACCGAGCTGGGTAAGCTCATGGATCCGATCGCGGACAAGCTCCTCACCTGCGGCACCTTGGTCGTGGCCGCCATCTTCAACGAGTTCGGCAATTCGATTCTGGGTTGGGTCGTCGCCGGATTGTTCCTCGTCCGCGAGATCGGCATCACGGTCATGCGTTTCTTCGTCATCGACACAGGCGGCAAGGTCATTGCGGCATCCCAGGCCGGCAAGTACAAGACCCTGTGCCAGTGCGTGGGTTTGGCCATGCTCATGCTGCCCATGTGGAGTCTCGTGTCCGATGGCCTTCAGGCCACTCCGATGTGGATGAGCATCTATTACACCATCACGTATGCGGCGATCTACTTGGCGTTGATACTGTGTCTGTACTCCGGAGGGGAGTATCTGGTCAATACGTTCGGCGGTCGTGCCAAGGCTTCCGAATCCGACGATCGGACGAACGGGGAAGCCGAGTAGGAAGCGATGACTCAGATCGAATCCGTGACGGCCGCCGTCCAACAAGCGCAATGCGATGAACTGGCGGCGGCTGTTCTCGCATATTGCCAGGAACGCGGCATTATGATCGCCGCTTCCGAATCGCTCACCGGAGGCCTGCTGGCGGACGCTTTCGTGCGTGTGCCGGGCGCGTCGAAGGTGTTTCTTGGATCGGCTGTCACATACGATATTCGTGCCAAGGCGGCGATTCTCGGCGTCGATGCAAATCTGCTTCGTTCGCAAGGCGCTGTCCATCCCGAGGTCGCGCGGCAGATGGCGTATGGTGCGGCGCGACTATACGCGCAGCCGGAGTATGGCGATCATGTTTTCGGCCTGTCCACGACGGGTGTGGCCGGTCCTGGACCGGATGGGGACAAACCGGCGGGATTGGTATATGTCGGCTTCAGCGTTCCTGCGGGATTCGGCGAACGTTCCTCTCGTGAGACCGTTGCCTACGAATTGCGTTTACAGGGAACCAGAGAGGAAATCCGACGGGATGTCGTGCGTAGCGTTTTGGGAAAAATGAGGGTTTTCTCAGGGTTTTCACAGGAATAATCCTCGAGGATTGGTGTTGTTAGTAGTGGATGGCCGTTAATAGCGAAAGGGATCGGTGGCATGGAATCTACTACACTCACCAAGGAACGTACGAGTGCCAGGAGCAAGGTTCCCGTCGCGCATCCGGAATCCGCACGAACGAGGGGCCTTACTCCGGCGCAACGCCGTGCGGTCATGTTTGCCCAACAGCAGGTGCTGCGTGCGCGTGCGGCCAAGAAGGCCAAAGATGAGCGACAGGCCGCTTTGACCCATGCGAGGAATCGTGAAGAGGATGCGTACGCGCATGGCGTCATGCCTCATGAGCACGCTTCGCATGTCGAAAAGACCGAACGTGTCGCTGCCGAACCGAAGGAAGTGTCGTTGCGTGAGGCCATCGGCCACGTGCTCAGAGAGCTGCGCACCAACGACCACAAGACCTTGAGGGAGGTCAGCGAGAAGGCCGGCGTCTCGCTGGGTTACCTTTCCGAAGTGGAGCGTGGCCAGAAGGAGGCGAGTTCCGAGCTGCTGACTTCCATTTCCAAATCATTGGGACTGACCAGTTCACAGATGCTCCGCAAAGTCGCCGATTACATGGATGCGATGGCGGCTTAGCGTTCCATGTTCCGACACGTCGCGCCTGGACGGATTTTTCCGACCGGGCGCTTTTTGCTGCCGTCGCCCGTGTACACTGGGCTGCGTGCAGGAACGTGAATTTTGGCAGCTACTCGAAGAAGTGCTTGGGCGCAGCTATGGTCGTGCCCTTGCGCATGATCAGGTGCTCGACCGGTTGAATGGCGTGACGGCGGTCGAGGCGCTGGATGCCGGAGAGGAGCCCCGGGTGGTGTGGAACGTGCTGTGCGATCAGATGGGCGTTCCCGATGGGCGGCGTTGGGGTAAGGGCCATAACGCCCCGCCGATGCCGGTGAGATGATGCTTCGTCTCCGTATGGGTTCTTCCATGCGGGCTTCTTGCGAAACGCAGAATCGAACAAATGTTCGTATATTGAGGTATAGTTATCCACAGCATACGAACCGCGCGGAATGTGAGATTGACGCTTTGACTTTGCGAAATCGTTGGAATCGCAACGATTTCGTTTGCGATCTATCGTGGGTGATTGTCCTTCGACCACCATGGTCGTTTTGGCTTGAACGATTGGACCGCGTGGCTCTACGGTGGATGCACGAGATTCACTATTGTTGAAACAAGGAGTAGCCATGGCACAGACGGGTACTGCGGCAAAGGGTGCCGCGCAGAACAAGTCCGCGGACGGCATCGATTCGCGTCGTAAGGCCGCGCTTGACGCCGCGCTCGCAAAGGTTGAAAAGAGCTTCGGCAAGGGATCCGCCATGCGATTGGGCGACCGTCCGGAACAGGACGTGGAGGTGATTCCAACCGGATCCCTGGCGCTGGATATGGCTTTGGGTATCGGAGGACTGCCGAGAGGCCGTGTCGTCGAGATATACGGGCCGGAATCGTCGGGTAAGACCACCCTAGCATTGCATGTGGTGGCAAATGCGCAGAAAAACGGCGGTGTGGCGGCCTTTATCGACGCCGAGCATGCGCTTGACCCCGTGTATGCTCGTAAACTGGGCGTAGACACGGACTCGTTGATCGTGTCGCAGCCCGACAACGGCGAGCAGGCGCTGGAGATCGCCGACATGCTTATCCGTTCCGGTGCACTTGACGTCATCGTCATCGATTCGGTGGCGGCTTTGGTACCAAAAGCCGAAATCGACGGTGACATGGGTGACAGTCATGTTGGTCTGCAGGCAAGGCTCATGAGTCAGGCGCTGCGCAAGATGACGGGCGCTCTTTCTCAATCCGGCACCACGGCCATCTTCATCAACCAGCTTCGTGAGAAGATCGGCGTGTACTTCGGCAATCCGGAGACCACCACAGGCGGCAAGGCCTTGAAGTTCTATGCGTCCGTACGTATGGATATCCGCCGTATCCAGACCATTAAGAACGGTGACGAGGCGGTGGGCAGCCGCACCAAGGTGAAGGTGGTCAAGAACAAGATGGCTCCGCCATTCAAAACCGCGGAATTCGACGTGCTCTACGGCGAAGGCATCTCCAAGGAAGGCTCCGTGCTCGACATGGCCATGCAGGTCAATGTGGTCAAGAAATCCGGTTCCTGGTTCACGTATGACGGAGACCAACTTGGCCAAGGGCGTGAGAACGTGAGGAAGTTCCTCAAAGACAATCCCGAGCTCACCGAAGAAATCGAAAACAAGGTCAAGGTGGAATTCGGCCTCATCGAACCCGCCGATCAATTCGCGGAGGAAGGCGCAGGTGATTCGGCCGAAACCAAGACCAGGGATTTGGAGAACGCTGCCGAAGCGAAATCGTCGGATGAGGCGTAGCACATGATCAGCGCGGAGGATTTCCTGCGGAATCAGGGCCTTCAACCGGATGAAACCGCGGTTGAGGGCCCTGCCCGTGTTCTGGAGCATACCGGTGATGTCGGGTCCTGCTCGGACGATGTGTTCGCTGAGGGCGGAAAGAAGCGCGGGCGGACGATACGTTCGCGACACTCCCGACACGCTGGGCGTGTCGGAAGCGAGAATCAGGGTGTTGAATTCGACCCGAACGATTTCGACGCGTGCCGCGAGTCGGCCCTGAGGTTGTTGGATGCCGCTCCGCGATCTTCCGGAACGATGCGTGAACGCTTGTTGGGCAAAGGATATGATTCATGTGCGGTGGAGGGTGTGATCGAGCGCCTGGTAGATGTTCGACTCATCGATGACGAGGCGTACGCGTATTCGGCCGTGCGCTATTGCGTCTCACGGATGCTTGGCCGTAGGGCCACGATGATGGAGCTTGGAAGAAAAGGCGTGGATCGTGCGCTTGCCCGGCGTGTGTGCGATGAAGCGGAGTCCCAGGGTATGTTCGTTGAAGCCGCTTGGGAGTTGGGTCGCAGGACCATGCGTAAGACAGCGAATCTTGCCCCCGAAGTCCGCAAGCGTAGGTTTTGGAGCGCAGGAGGCAGAAAGGGACATAATCCGGAAATCCTGCGGGAAGTGGCGCAGGAATTGTTTTAGACATTCGACTGAATTCCACTGTTTGACGGGCTCATGTCTTATTTGATGGTTTCGGCACATACGCTGCCGCGTGTCTTTTACCGCGGTTCTTCTCGTGTGTGTGCAATTCAACGATGGGGTGGAATGAGACCTCTTATACCCCGGGTTCTGTCGTGCCCGTAGACACGGATGACCATCCATCTCGACCTGACGTTACCGCCAGGCTCTAGCAGCCTACCCGAAGGCATCGGGCGAGCAGCCCTCAAACGCCTTCTGCTTGGCCTTGCTCCCGATGAGGCTTGCCATGCGGCCAACTGTTACCAGTGGCCCGGTGGTCTCTTACGCCACCGTTTCACCCTTACCGCCCCGAAGGACGGCGGTCTGTTCTCTGTTGCGCTATCTCTCAGGTCGCCCTGGGCGGACGTTATCCGCCATCGTGCTCTGTGGAGCCCGGAAGTTCCTCAACCGAATAAATCGGCCGCGGCCATCAAGAGGTCTCAAACACGCAATTATAGCAATAAGTCGGACGAAAAATAGTCTGAAAAAAATTTATTTTTCTTGCGGCAACTTTGCGTCAAAACCATAATGCTGCGGTTACAATTGGGACTACCGAACGGCGGTGCAGCTGTTTGGTCCGTATACAGCGGTTAGCGCCGCTTGAGTCTAGGGAGGTCCACATGGAAATCGTCGTTACCGGACGTCATACGCAGATCAAGCAAAGGTTCCGTGACGTTGTCGAAAGCAAGATGAATCGTGTGACCGCTATCGCCCCGGATGCGCAGCGTGTTCAGATCG
>CAVBVU010000117.1:0-5401 GCA_963598975.1 Anaerovoracaceae bacterium | reverse complement strand
CTTCGGCATCAAGCGGATCATGGCCCGGCAGCGGGGTCCAGTCGCACATCGGGACGCCGCCGATGGTGGCGGAAGCCCACAGCGGAACTTCGGAATCGCCATGCTCGCCGGCAATGTAGGCGTGCACGTTCTTGACGTTGACGCCGGTCTGCTGGGCGATCAGGAAGCGAAGACGGGCGGAGTCGAGGTTGGTGCCGGAACCGAAGACCTGGTTTGCCGGCAGTCCGGAAATCTTCTGCGCAACGTGGGTGGCGATATCGACCGGGTTGGTGATGAGCATGAAGATGGCGTTCGGAGCGACTTCCACAAGACCCGGGATGATGGACTTCAGGATGTTGATGGTGGCACCGACCAGCTCAAGACGGGACTGACCCGGCTTCTGACGCGGTCCGGCGGTGATGACGATCATGTCGGCGTCACGGCAGATCTCCGGATCGTCGGATCCGGAGATGGACACGGTCGGATAGAAGCTGGAGCCGTGCTGCATGTCGAGCACTTCGGCCTCGACACGTTCCTTGGCGATGTCTTCAAGCACGATCTCGCGTGCGACGCCACGCTGAGCGGCAGCGAAAGCGAGAGTGGAGCCGACTGCACCGGCACCGATGATAGCGAGCTTTGTGGGCTTGATTGGTGAATCCACCATGTGCTTACCTCTCTTAATCAAAGAATATCCCGCTGTTAGCGGGTTTCTCTCAAAATTCCTTTTTCAACTGTAGCCACACAGCATGACGTTTCGGGCTTGATAACACGGTTTTTCACAGCTGAAAAGTGATTTTCGTCACAGAGTATGTGAGCGTTCACACCAATGAATCCGCCATATACGCCCCGGAAACACGTAGGGGCTTCCAGACCTTATCCAATGGACTGTTCCACGATTTGCACCGCCAGATGATCGTCCACCTCCGCCTCCAGCATCACGCCGTCGTCGCGGTATTCAATGGCGATGACCTTGCCGTACTCCCTCACCTTTGACATGAGAGATCCGGCGGAATACGGCATCAACGCCTCCACATGCACGTTCGGCGCGGGCAGCATCGACTCGACCAACTCACGAAGCTCGGCCACGCCATCCCCGGAATACGCGGATACGATATACGCCTCGGGCATCAGCGATTCGATGCGTTCCCTCATAGAGGAATCCATAAGGTCGGACTTGTTGAACACGATGATGGACGGAATGCTTTCCACGCCATCGATGTCGGCCAGCACATCGTTGACCGCGTCGATCTGCGAGAACGGATCCGGATGGGAGCCGTCCACGACGTGCACGATCAAATCGGCTTCGGCGACCTCCTCAAGCGTCGATTTGAACGCTTCGATCAGCTGCGTGGGAAGACGACGCACGAAACCAACCGTGTCAACGTACGCATACAACCGTCCATCCTTGGCCCGCGCACGCCTGACCGCCGTATCCAGCGTGGCGAACAACGCGTTCTCAACCAATTCGGCCGAACCGGTCAGACGGTTCGTCAACGAAGATTTACCCGCGTTCGTATACCCGACGACGGCCACCGTCGGCAACCCGAATCTGCGACGGGCGCCGCGTTTGACATCGCGCGCCGGAGCCATTGCGGCGATCTGCCGACGCAGCTTCGCGATACGACTGCGAATCACACGACGGTCCATCTCGATCTTCGTCTCGCCCGGACCACGCGAACCGATGCCCGCGTCGCCGGCGGCGCGACCGCCTGCCTGTCGGGACAACGATCCACCCCAACCACGCAATCGCGGCAACATGTATTCCAACTGGGCCAGTTCGACCTGCGCCTTGCCCTCACGGGATGTGGCATGCTGGGCGAAGATATCAAGAATGACCGCGGTGCGATCGACCACCTTCACCTTGGTGGCGTCCTCCAAGGCACGACGTTGGCTCGGAGGCAGGTCATCGTCCACGACGATGGTGTCGGCTTCCTCCTGCGCCACGATGTTCGCCAGTTCACGCGCTTTTCCGGAACCAACATACGTGGCCGCGTCCGGCCGCATACGATGCTGCAGCAGACCGTCGCACACCACCGCGCCAGCGGTTTCGGCGAGCGCCGCCAGTTCCCTCAATGATTCCTCGGCGGCGGCCTGCGTGGTTTCGCGGCTTGACCATACGCCTACGAGCACGACCCGTTCGAGACGCACCTTTCGGTATTCGACTTCCGTCACGTCCTGCAGCTCGCCCAGGCCGGACACATGCTTGAGCGCGTTGCGTGATTCGCGTTCCTGCCACTGTTCGTCGTGGGTTTCCTGGAAATGCTCATCGCCGCTATGGTCGAGCAGCACATCGGATTGGCCGGCGAGTACGCCGCCTACGTTGGTGGGGTCCGCAATCTGTTCGATGTCGATTTCCTGGCTCAATGGCACCTCTCACGGTTAAACTATGGTGTCTTTATTATCATCAGACTCTAGAGACATGAACTTCGGGCATTCAACCAGTGGACGATGCGGGGTGGATGCCGTTCGAACGAACGCTTACCAAGGAGATGGCATGGCACAGGCCGAGCAGTATTTCGCGGCGGATCCGCAGTCGAAAGACGTGCGTAGGAAGCTGCACGTCACGTTACGCGGCAACGAGGCCGATGTGGAGGTGTCGAACGGCGTGTTTTCCGGCAGCCGTCTGGATTTGGGCACGTCGGTTCTGTTGAGGCAGGCTCCCGAACCGCCCGAGGAGGGTTCCTTCCTTGATCTTGGTTGCGGTTGGGGACCGATTGCGCTGACGCTCGGTTTTGAGTCTCCGAAGTCCGAAATCTGGGCGTTGGACGTGAACGAACGGGCTTTGGAACTGACCAAACGCAACGCTGAAATCAATGGAGTCAAGAACGTCCGGACGGTTTTGGCCGCCGATATTCCGTCGGACACGACGTTTGATCTGATCTGGTCCAATCCTCCGATCCGTGTGGGCAAGGAAGTGCTCCATGAGTTGTTGATGACATGGCTTCCGCGTTTGAACAACGGCGGTGCCGCGTATTTGGTGGTGCAGAAGAATCTTGGTTCCGATTCTCTGATTCCTTGGCTCGCATCGCATCTCGGCGATGGCTATAAGGTGGGCAAATACGCCAGTTCGAAGGGCTTCCGCGTCATCGAGGTCGTCAAGGCATGAAATTCGAATACCCTTCCCAGCTGCCGGTTTCCGCAGCCCATGACGACATCGCGAATGCCGTCAAGTCGAGCCAGGTGGTGATTGTTTCCGGTCAGACCGGTTCCGGCAAGACCACACAGCTGCCGAAGATCCTGTTGGAATTGGGCAGAGGAACGCATGGCCGGCAGATCGTGCATACGCAGCCGCGCAGGCTTGCCGCCCGCACCGTGGCAGAACGCATCGCGGACGAGATGGGTGTTCGTTTGGGTGAAGAGGTGGGTTACCAGGTTCGGTTCACCGACGAAAGCTCGCCGAAGACGCGGCTTCGCGTGGTGACCGACGGTATTCTGCTTGCGCAGATTCAGCGCGATCCGAAGCTCATGCAGTACGACACGATTGTGATCGACGAGGCCCACGAACGCAGTCTCAACATCGATTTTCTGCTTGGATATCTTACGGCCCTGCTGCCCAAACGTCGTGACCTGAAACTCATCATCACGTCGGCGACGATTGACTCGGTGAAGTTCCAGGAGCATTTCGAGAACGCCTTGCATACGAAGGTTCCGGTAATCGAAGTGTCGGGACGCACCTACCCCGTGCAGATCGTATATGAGCCTCTTGGCACCGCTCCCGCTTTGATGCGTTCCGTCCCCGGCTTCGAGACCGGAGCCATGCCGGGAGACGCGGATTATGAGGAGCTGTCGGCCGCGCCGAATTCCTCGAAGAATCCCGTACGTGACGTCAACGTGGATATGCCTACCGCAGTGGCCCGGGCGTGCGCCGAATTGGTGATCCATTCCACCCACGACCGTGGCCCGCGCGATATTCTCGTGTTCGCGTCTGGCGAGCGCGACATCCACGAGTTCGAGAATGCGTTGCGCCATCATTATGGTCCGCGCGCGGCCGACATGCGCAGACCCGATGCGATTGAGATAGTGCCGTTGTTCGCCAGGCTTTCCTCCAAGGAACAGCACAGGGTGTTCGAGCCGCATGAGCATCAGCGTATCGTGATTGCCACGAATGTCGCCGAAACGTCGTTGACCGTTCCGGGGATTCGTTATGTGGTCGACCCCGGCACCGCCCGTATCTCACGTTATTCGAAGACGGCGAAGGTGCAGAGGCTTCCGATCGAGCCAATCAGCCAAGCGAGCGCGAACCAGCGTTCGGGCCGTTGCGGACGCATCGCCGACGGCATTGCGATTCGTTTGTATTCCCGTGAGGATTTCGAAACGCGTCCGGAATTCACCGAACCTGAGATTCTGCGCACATCGTTGGGCGCGGTTGTGTTGCATATGCTGTCGGTGGGCGTGGCGCGCACTGCGCAGGATGTGACGGATTTCGGCTTCATCGACCCGCCCGACATGAAGGCCGTGTCCGATGGTTTCAACGAATTGACCGAACTGAAGGCCATCGCGCGCAAGCATGGCGAGGTTGTGCTGACTCATACCGGACGACAGCTGGCTCGTATCCCGATCGATGTGCGTCTTGGCCGTATGATCATCGAAGCCGCGAAATCCGCCACGCCGAACACGTTGGCCGCGGTGTTGGTTGTGGTGGCGTTCCTGAGTTTGCAGGATCCGCGTGAGCGGCCGGATGAGAACCGTGAGGAGGCCGACCGCATCCACAACCGCTATGCGGATGCCTCCAGCGATTTCCTGACGGCGTTGAATCTGTGGGACCGCGTGTTCCAGGCGGACGGCGACCCCAGCAATTCCGCGTTGCGCCGCATCTGCAAGGCCGAATACCTGAGTTTCCTGCGCATGCGCCAATGGAAGGATCTGGTCACGCAATTGCGTGAGATGTGCAAGGAGTTCAAGTTCAAGGTCGGCGATCCGATTCCGATGTCCCGACCGGACTTGGGGATTCGCCAGTTGCCGATGAATCAGCAGGCGGCGCACTCGCTGTGCTGCTCGTGGGATGCGCAGGGCATTCATTCGTCGATGCTGGCCGGCTTGCTGTCGATGATGGGCATGCAGGTGGTTCACGAACCGAAGGCCTCCGATTTCGCTGGGCTCAAGGGTGCGGCACGTGCCAAAGCCATGAAACGCGCGCAGAAGATGGCTAAGAACGACTACCAGGGAGCCCGTGGAACACGATTCGCGCTGTTCCCCGCCTCGTCCGTGGCGAAAAGCACCCCTTCCTGGGTCATGAGCACGGAATTGGTGGAGACAAGCAGATTGTGGGCCCGGTATTCCGCGCAGATCGACCCGTCATGGGCCGAGCCTCTGGCCGGTTCGTTGACCCGTACCACGTATGCGGACCCGCATTGGTCGGGTTCCCGCGGTTCCGCCGTGGCCAGCGCGAAGGTATTGCTGTACGGATTGCCTATCGTGCAGG
>CAVBVU010000116.1:0-5457 GCA_963598975.1 Anaerovoracaceae bacterium | reverse complement strand
GCTCGGCACCGCCGATGGCTATCATCGCCCCATATTCGGCACATTCACGGCCATCACGCTGGTGGTGTGGATAAGTGTCCGTTGGAATTCGCTGGAATCGGAACGATGGCTGAGTTGCGCAATCATCATGGCGCTGTCGGCATCGCTGGCGGTCGGCGCATGTCTGACCGTCGGACAGAACAGGACCGTACTGCGCGACCATTACGATCCGCCACCCGTTTCATACGATTATGCGAGTCCGCTCAGCGGCATGCGCTCCTATATCAAGGATCATAAAGACAGCACGCTGCTGACCGTCACCGGTCTGCCGGCAGGTTCCGCGGTTCGTCTGGCCGTAATGGACTGTTTCGACGGCAATGTGTGGAATCTTGCGGGCCGTGCCACGAATCCCACCTCTTCCATATCCGCTTCAAGTGCCACCGCATCCTCCGATTCGTCGGATTACCATCGCGTCGGCGACACAATCGTCGACAGCTCCGAAGGTGAGGAATTCGAGGCCACGTTCACGGTTCATGAAGGGTTCAACGAATACTGGCTTCCGCTGGCCGGTCATGCCACAAGTGTGCGATTCGACCATACGGATGATGCCGATTCGTTCTACTACAACACCTCCACGCAGTCGGCCATCTACGCATCCACAACGAATGCGGGGCTGACCTATACGGAAACCGGCATCATGCCAGCAATGCCAGCCGAGGAACAGATACGCAAGGCGAAAGCGGCCTCCACAAGCCAGCCGCAAACGCAAGACGTCCCCGACAGCGTGGAAAAACTCGCCGTCGCGATAGCGGGAGGGGAAGCCACGGGAGGTGCCGCGGCGCTCGCGTTGGCGGATACGCTCAGGGAATCCGGTTGGTTCTCACATGGTCTGGCCGGAAATTATCCCTCTGCTTCGGGGCATGGCAATTACCGTCTCAACCAGTTGCTCGCCGGTACCGCCATGGTGGGAGACAGCGAACAGTACGCCTCCGCCATGGCATTGATGGCCCGCAGTCTCGGACTGTCCAGCCGTGTGGTGCTTGGATTCCTACCGAAGGACGAGGATGGCTCCGCCAGCAGGGAACGTACCGAACCATGTGCGGATACAACCATCGTCGAATTCACCGGCAATGATGTGGCCGCATGGGTGGAGATCAAACTCGACGGCTATGGCTGGGTGTCCTTCCACCCCACGCCGAAAGAAACGAAGATTCCCGACGACGATCAGAATCTCGCCCCGCCGAATCCACAAACGCTGGTACGCCAGCCTCCCCTGCCGCTTGCCGACCCGCTTCATGACGACAACCAGGCCAAAGGAAAAACTTCCATCGGAGGCAGCACGGCGGATGAGATTCCCGACGATATGTTCGAGCGGCGTTTCGGGCATATCGTCAAAACGGTAATCGTTTGCACAAGTCCGATCTGGGGGCCGTTCGTCATCTGCCTGCTGATACTCGGCATCAAAGCCGTCATCCTGGCACGGGCCCGCAGACACGGCGACGCACGTCAACGTGTGGTCGCGGGATGGTGGTCCATCTCTGCTTTGGCGGAGCAAAGCGGCGTTGACGTCGACGGCACTCGTCGCAATCAGGCGCGAATCATCAGTCGTCAGTTGAACGTTGATTCGGCAACATTGCTCGCATTGTGTGATAAGGCCGATTACGCGGTCTTCTCAGGCAATGCCGTGCGTGAAAGCCATGTGCGCAGATACTGGCGGAATATCGATGCGGCGCGTAAGGCCATGCTCGATTCCCTGTCTCCCGCACGAAGGTGGAAGGCCAGATTGTCGCTGGCCGGCATGGTTCGCCTCAGCATACGCCATAGCGGCCGACACAGCATACGCCGTAGCGACCGACACAGCATACGCCCCGCATCATATGAAAAGGGCCTGCTCCAATCTCGCGAAAGATCAGAGCAAGCCCTTACGATTCAGGCCGGTTCACCGGCCAAGGCCTTGCGGATCAGAGGGTGTCTCCGAGATCCATCTGGCCACCGTTGTCGTCGAGGAAATCATCCGGGTTGAAATCGTCTCCGAGCTTCAGATCGCCGAAGTCGATGCTGGAGAAGTCCACATCGGACAGATCGGCGTCGAAGGACGAGTCTGCGGCATCCCCGCCCAAACCGAAGTTCGGGTAGATGGTGTCGCGGATGGCCTTGTCGGGCTCCACCACGGCGTTGCGGTAGCGGGCGAGACCCGTACCGGCCGGGATGAGCTTACCGATGATAACGTTCTCCTTGAGGCCCTTCAGGTCATCGACCTTCTGGCTCAGGGACGCCTCGGTGAGCACTCGGGTGGTTTCCTGGAAGGACGCGGCGGACAGCCAGGAGTCGGTCGCCAGCGAAGCCTTGGTGATGCCCATGAGCTCCGGACGGCCCGCAGCCGGCTTGCCACCGTTCTTCACGGCTTCCATGTTGGCGGCCTTGAAGCGTGCCTGATCCACGAGTTCGCCCGGCAACAGGGTGGTGTCGCCGGAATCGATCACGGTGATACGGCGCAGCATCTGGTGCACGATGACCTCGATGTGCTTGTCGTGGATATCCACGCCCTGGGAGCGGTACACGGTGTGTACTTCCTCCACGATGTTCACCTGTGCGGCACGCGGGCCGAGGATGCGAAGGATCTTCTTCGGATCGACGGAGCCTTCGATGAGCTGTGTGCCGGCCACGACGTGCTCACCGTTCTTGACCAGCATCGGGGCACGACGGGTCACCGGGTAGACGATCGGCTCGACGGAATCGTCGTCCGGCGTCAGAATGACCTGGCGGCCACGCTCGGTGTCCTCCACCCTGACCACGCCGGCGAACTCCGCGATCGGAGCCTCGCCCTTCGGGGTACGGGCTTCGAAAAGCTCGGTAACACGAGGAAGACCCTGGGTGATATCGGATGCGGAGGCAACGCCACCGGAGTGGAAGGAACGCAGCGTCAGCTGGGTACCCGGTTCGCCGATGGACTGAGCAGCCACGATGCCGACGGCCTCGCCGACGTCCACCAGCTTGTTGGTGGCCAGGGACCAGCCATAGCACTTGGCGCACACGCCACGCTTGGATTCGCAGGTCAGCACGGAACGGGCCTTGACCTCTTCCACATCATGGGCAACAAGATCGTTGAGCACGTCCATGGACAGTGCGTCGCCGGCCTTGTACAGCACGGTCTCGCCGTCAGCCGGGTCGATCACGTCGGATGCGAGCAGACGGGAGTACGGGCCACCGTCGGCTGCCTTGACGAGAGACAGGTTGCCGTTCTCGTCGCGTTCGCCGACTTTCATCGCCAGACCGCGCTTGGTGCCGCAGTCCTCTTCACGCACGATGACGTCCTGGGAGACGTCCACCAGACGACGGGTCAGGTAGCCGGATTCCGCGGTACGCAGTGCGGTATCCGCCAGGCCCTTACGCGCACCATGCTGGGAGATGAAGTATTCCAGCACGGATAGGCCGTCACGGTAGTTGGACTTCACCGGTCGAGGAATGATCTCGCCCTTCGGGTTTGCCACCAGACCACGCATACCGGCGATCTGGTTGATCTGCATCATGTTTCCTCGTGCACCGGACTGCACGATGATTGCCAGGTTGTTCTTGGAATCGAAGTGTTCCTCGACTGCCTCGGAGACCTCGCTGGTGCACTTGGTCCACAGGTCGATGAGTTCCTGACGGCGCTCCTCTTCGGTGAGCATACCGATTTCGTAGTTCTCGTTGACCTTGTCGGCTTCGGCCTCGTACTTCGCGATGTATTCGTCACGCTCGGACGGCTGGATAACGTCGGAGAAGGCGAAGGAGACGCCGGACCACGGTGCGCGGGTGAAGCCCATGTCCTTCAGGGCGTCCAGCGTCGCGGCGACCTGTGCGGTCGGGTAACGGGTCGCGATGTCGTCGACGATCTTGCTCAGACGCTTCTTCGGTGCCTGGTCGTTGACGAACGGATAGTCCACCGGCAGGGTGCTGTTGAACAGGATGCGGCCGTAAGAGGTGGCGAACAGCACGGAGCCGTCGTGGAAACGCTCTTCCTTGGCCACGGTCGGGGCGCCCGGTTCCGGATCGACGACCTGGACCTCGCCCGGCTCCCAACCCTTCGGCAGCACGAAGTCTTCGGGAAGACGGATGAGCACCCTGGCCTGCATGTCGATCTCATGCTTGTCGAGCGCCATTTCGGCCTCTTCGAGCGAGGAGAACACGCGGCCCTGTCCCTTGGCGCCGTCGATGACGGTGGTCAGGTAGTACAGGCCGAGGATCATATCCTGGCTAGGCATGGTCACGGTGTGGCCGTCTGCCGGCTTCAGAATGTTGTCGGAAGCCATCATCAGGGAGCGGGCTTCGGCTTGTGCTTCGGCGCTCAGCGGCAGGTGCACTGCCATCTGGTCGCCGTCGAAGTCGGCGTTGAATGCGGCGCAGGCAAGCGGCGGCAGGTGGATGGCCTTGCCTTCCACCAGGATCGGCTCGAATGCCTGGATGCCCAGACGGTGCAGGGTAGGTGCACGGTTGAGCAGCACCGGATGTTCGGCGATGACCTCTTCGAGCACGCCCCACACCTCGGAGTCGCCACGGTCCACGAGACGCTTGGCGCTCTTCATGTTCTGCGCGTAGTTGAGGTCCACGAGACGCTTGATGACGAACGGCTTGAACAGCTCGAGCGCCATCGGCTTCGGAAGACCGCACTGGTGCATCCTCAGGGACGGGCCGACCACGATCACGGAACGGCCGGAGTAGTCGACTCGCTTACCGAGCAGGTTCTGACGGAAGCGGCCCTGCTTGCCCTTGAGCATGTCGCTCAGGGACTTGAGCGGACGGTTGGACGCGCCGGTCACCGGACGGCCGCGACGGCCGTTGTCGAACAGGGAATCGACGGCTTCCTGCAGCATGCGCTTCTCGTTGTTGAGCATGATCTCAGGAGCGCCGAGTTCGATCAGTCGCTTCAGACGGTTGTTACGGTTGATCACGCGACGATAGAGGTCGTTGAGATCGGAGGTGGCGAAGCGGCCACCGTCGAGCTGCACCATCGGGCGCAGGTCCGGCGGGATGACCGGAATCACGTCGAGCACCATGGCTTCCGGCTTGTTGCCTGTGGTCAGGAAGGCGTTGACGACCTTCAGACGCTTAAGGGCGCGGGCCTTGCGCTGACCGGTGCCGGTGTCGATTTCCTGGCGCAGCTGGTCGGAAGCTGCCTGCAGATCGAAGTCCTGCAGACGCTTCTTGATCGCTTCGGCGCCCATGCAGCCTTCGAAGTAATCGCCGTAGCGGTCTTCCATTTCACGCCACAGATCGACGTCGCCTTCCATGTCTCCCGGCTTCAGGGTCTTGAAGCGGTCGAACACGGTGCTCAGGCGCTGGATCTGCTCGTCGAAACGGATGCGGATGGCCGCCATTTCGCGTTCCGCGCTGTTGCGCAGCTTGGCGCGGGCGGAACCGCGGGCTTCGCCTTCGGCTTCGAGCTGGGCCAGGTCGGCTTCCACCTTCTTGGCACGCTCTTCGATTTCGGCGTTGCGG
>CAVBVU010000115.1:0-5469 GCA_963598975.1 Anaerovoracaceae bacterium | reverse complement strand
GTCACGTTGCCCCAGATGTTCGCTTCTGCGGAGGCCTTGAACAGCGCATGGTTCTTCTCGTCGAAGGTCTTCTGGGTGGTGTCCTCGTGGTTGAAGACCTTGATGACCTTCTGTCCGTTGACGGATTCCTCGACGAATGCGTTCACGTCGCCGAGCCAGGTCTGCTGTTCGACGAAGTAGCGGCCGGAGCGCGACACGATTCTGCGCACCACGGCGAACAGAATCACTGTGAACGCGAGCACGAATATCGTGAGCGGGACCGACAGCCACAGCATCGAGACGATGGCGGCCAGCGCGGAGATCGCGGATGAGAACATCTGCGGGAACGACTGGCTGATGGCCTGGCGGAGGGTGTCGGTGTCGTTGGTGTAGCGGCTCATGATGTCGCCGTGTTCGTTGGCGTCGAAGTAACGGATCGGCAGGCTTTGCTGGTGGGCGAACATGTCGTCACGAATCTTCTTCAGCGTGCCCTGTTCGACGGTCACGATGAGCCACTGCCACAGCCAGCTGCATATGGTTCCGGCCGCATACAGGCAGCCCATGAGGGTCAGCATGCGTAGCAGCGGACCCCAGTCGGGGTTGTCCGCGCCGACCATCGGCAGGATGTAGCTGTCGACGAGCGATTGCAGGAACAGAGCCGATCCGGCCTGTGCCGCAGCTCCGACGAGAATGCATACGACGATTGCGATCACATGCCATTTGTATTGGAAGATGTATCCGAAGATACGTTTGGTGGTTCCGGGAGCGGCTTTCTTTCTGCCCGGACCGCCTGCGCCCGGCTTGCCCGCGGCTTCAGGTTTCTTGTTCATATTCTTTTCGGTCATCGTTTCCCCTCCTTTCACTGCAGTTCCTCAGGCTGCGCCTGGTTCTTCGTCTGTGATTCGTAGATCGAGCGGTATTCGTCGCAGCTTTCCAGCAGCTCGTCGTGGGTACCAGATGCGATGATGCGTCCGCCGTCCATGACGAGGATCAGATCGGATTCCTGCACCGACGCCACTCGTTGGGCGATGATGATCTTCGTGGTGTCCGGAATCTCATCGCGGAACGCGGCGCGGATCAGCTGGTCGGTCTTGGTGTCGACCGCGGACGTGGAATCGTCGAGGATCAGGATCTTCGGCTTCTTCAACAGTGCGCGAGCGATGCACAGGCGCTGCCTTTGGCCGCCGGACACGTTGCTTCCGCCCTGTTCGATATGGGTGTCGTATTTATCGGGGAATTCTTGCACGAATCCGTCCGCCTGGGCGAGCTTCGCAGCGTGGCGCACTTCTTCGTCCGTGGCGTTCGGGTTGCCCCAACGCAGGTTCTCGGCGATCGTTCCGGTGAACAGCACGTTCTTCTGCAGCACCATGGCCACCTGGTCGCGCAGCAGTTCGAGGTCGTAGTCACGCACGTCCACGCCGCCGACCTTGAGCGAGCCTTCGGTCACATCGTAGAGTCGCGGAACCAGCTGCACCAGGCTGGACTTCGCGGAACCCGTGCCGCCGACGATGCCGACGGTCATGCCGGATTCGATCTTCAGGTTCACGTTGTCGAGCACCGGCTTTTCGGAATTCTCGGAATAACGGAAGGTCACGTGGTCGAACTCGATGGAGCCGTCCTTCACGTCCTTGACCGGATTGGCCGGATCGACGACGGTGCTTTCCTCATTAAGCACCTGGCAGATACGATCCGCGGACGCCCGGGAGATGATGAACATGACGAAGATCATGGAAAGCATCATCATGGCCATGAGAATCTGCATGGCATAGGTGACCAGAGCGGTAAGATCGCCGGTGGTCAGGCCAAGGGCGGCGTTGTTGCCGGAAGCCACGATCTGCTGCGCGCCCATCCAGGAGATGAGAATCATCGTTCCATAGATGCACAGCAGCATGAGCGGGCTGTTGAAGCTCATGATGCGCTCTGCCTTGGTGAAATCCTTGAAGATGCGCGCAGAGATGCGATCGAACTTGCTGATCTCATGGCTTTCGCGGTTGTACGACTTGACCACGCGGATACCCTGCAGGTTCTCATCCACCACGTTGTTGAGTTCATCATAGGTGTGGAACACGCGCTCGAACACCGGGTGCACGATCACGGCCAGACCGCACAGGCCGATCGCGAGAATCGGGATGCAGGCAAGGAACACCAAAGAGATCGACGGACTGATCCTGAAGGAGAAGATCCACGCGACAACCACCATGATCGGGGCGCGCACGCCCATACGAATCATCATGCCGTACGCGTTCTGCAGGTTGGTCACATCAGTGGTAAGCCTGGTGATGATCGAGCCCGTGGAGAAGCGGTCGATGTTGGTGAAGCTGAATTCCTGCACCTTCTTGAATTCGTCCTGACGCAGGTTCTTCGCGAAGCCCGCCGCGGCGATGGCCGCGAACTTTCCGGCCAGGAAGCCACATGCGAGCGAACACAGGGAACACAGCAGCAGAATGACGCCGAACTTGATGATCGCCGGCATGCTTCCCGCGGTGATGCCCTGGTCGATGAGCGCCGCCATGACCGTTGGGATGAGGATTTCGAGGACACTCTCCGCCGCTACGAACACCGGCGCGAGGATGCTGTCTTTCTTGTATTCACGCATGGATCTGCCCAGCGTGCGCAATTGATGCTGCGACGTTTTGTTCCGTCGAATCGAAGATGATTTCGTCATACCTGTTTCACACCCTTCCTTTCTGTTTCTTCTGTTTTTCCGTTTCTTCTGTTTCCATGTGCACTTGCCCGACTTCGCTCGCCTTGCAAATCGCCAAACTGGGATATCGACTGCAGTCGCCGATTCTACCGGTCTCAACGAGATTGCTTTGCATGACATCCAGCGTGTGCATGAATTGGCGAATCTCATCATCGCTCAACCCCTGCAGCAGGACACCCTCCATCGCAACCGCGTTCTCCCTCAGCGCTTCGGCGATTTCGCGCGATTTATCGGTGAGCACGATTTTTTTCAATCGTCCGTCCGACGGCACCGATTCACGTTCAACCAACCCTTTGCGTTCCATCAACGCCAGCACTCTGCTGGACGTCGACCGGGTCACCCCGAACCGGCGTTCCACATCCTGTGGAAAAATCTCACGCTCCGAATGCCTCGCCAGGAAGGTGATGATGTCGATGTTGCCACCGCTCAGACCTTCCACTTCCTCCGGATGAGTCACCGAAAGATACCGGTTGATGACGTTGTGCAGGGAACGGATGGCCACGCTGGGAGGCTTGCATGCGCCCTGATCCCAGGCTTCGGCGAATTCGGGATTCACCGAAGTAGCGGTTTCGTTCATATGTTCTGTCACAGGCTATATCATAACTCGTTGCATATACAACAGTTGCACATGCAACATTTTAAGCGTGTCGCAAAATCGCATGTTCGAGGCCACCGTCAAAAGCCTTCAATCGAATGCAATACGAGAACAGGCTGGGACCATGGCGAACGAAGCGGGAAACACGCACATGGGATGTCGTCCATCCATCTTTCAAAAAAGACGCGAGTCCCGCAAAACCGACATAAGGACGGTTTCACGAAACTCACGTCGCATGGCGGCATTTCGCAGCCGAAACGATTTTCAGCAGACGAACGGCGTCACTCCGCGTCGCGCGCCTGGATGCGTTCCATGAATCCGGTGCGGTCCTCGTCCGTGATCTCACGCAATACACGCGCCGGATTGCCGACCGCGATGCAGTTCGCCGGAATATCGTGCGTCACCACAGCTCCGGCGCCGATCACCGCACCATCACCGATGGTCACGCCGCCGAGCACCGACACATGACCGCCCAACCACACGCCGTTGCCGATCACAATCGGCTTCGACTGGCACGCGCCGTTCTTACGCTCCTCGAAATCAAGCGCATGGTTGGTGGCGAACAGGCCGACCATCGGCGCAATCCACACATAATCGCCAATCGTGATCGGCGCGTTGTCAAGCATCACGCAATCGAAATTGATGTAGGCATGCGAGCCGATGGTGATGTTACGGCCGACTTCACAACGGAAGTTCGGCTCGATGAACACATCCTCACCGACCGACTTGAACAGCTGTTCCATGATTTCACGGCGGCGCTCAACGTCCTCGTAATCGGTTTTGTTGTATTCGACGAACAGTTTCTTCGCGTCGGCACGCTTACGTTCGATATCCGGATGGGAATCCTGGTACACCTTGCTGGCCACCATCAGTTCCCATTCGTGACGGCCCGCTTCGCTCATACCTGAGGTTTCGTCAATTTCAGTCATTTTTATACCTCCTTATGCACGCGCGCCTTCACACGCATTCATCCATCATTCTCATTCAAAGCCCGTTTTTTTCAACGGCCCACAATATATTTTAGCGGTAAATTACAGTAGCGCACTGATATAGGCAAGGCCGAGGTTCCGATCCGCACCGGTTCATTTCGCGGATCACAACCTCGGCCTAGGTCTCGGCTTGCCTTACTTAGTGATCTTGGCGTATTCGTCAAGCATGAACGCGGTGATCTTCTTGCCACCTTCGCTCATCAGCATCGGCATGGAGTTGATCGGCATGGACTTGAGGAACATGCGCATCATGTCGTTGTCGGGAAGCTTCGGCAGATTGCCAGCCTCGCCTTCGGCGTACACGGAGTCGACGATCTTGGAGCCGATCGGATCCTCGGTCCACTCACCGAAGGTGGACCACTCGGTGAGCGGTTCGGCCATGCCGTCGCCGTCCAGTTCGACCACGCCGGTGCCTGCGATGTCGCGGCTGGAGGTGCCGACCTCGACGGTGTATTCGCCGGATTCGACATGCCAGGCGTTGAACTTCTCGGACCAGTAGGCGAAGGCGCGATCGTCAAGATCGAAGTTGACCTCGGTGGATTCGCCTGCCTTGAGGAACACCTTCTTGAAGCCCTTGAGCTCGTGCGCAGGACGCGCCACCGCGGCCTTGCCCGGAGCCACGTAGACCTGCACGGTTTCGGCGGCGTCCACGTCGGAGGTGTTCTTCACGACCGCGCTTACAGAAGCGGTGTTGGCGCCGGTCTTGGAGACCTTCACGTCGCCGACTTCGAAGGTGGCGTAGCTCAGGCCAAATCCGAACGGATAATCAACCGCCTTGTTGTAGGTGTCGTAGTAACGATAGCCGACGAACACACCCTCACCGTAATCGACATGGCCTTCCTCACCTGGCCAGTTGATCATGCTCGGATCGTCGTTGATGTCCATCGGAATGGTCTGGGAAAGCTTTCCGGACGGGCTGACGTCACCGAAGATCACGTCCGCGAGGGCCGGACCGCCGGCCTGTCCGAGCAGCCATGCTTCGAGAACACCCTTAGCATTGCCCGCCCACGGAGCGACGGAGACCGCGGAACCGTTGGAGAGCACGACCACGATGTTCTTGTTCTCGGCGGCCACGGCTTCGAGCAGTTCGACCTGCTTTGCCGGAATGTCGAGGGTCTCGCGATCGAAGCCTTCGGATTCGGCGGCTTCCGGAAGTCCCAGGAACATGAGCACCACGTCGGCGCACTTGGCGGTCTCAACGG
>CAVBVU010000114.1:0-5522 GCA_963598975.1 Anaerovoracaceae bacterium | reverse complement strand
ATGTGGACGCCATCATCGAAGCGTCCTTCGATTTCGACGAAGCCAAAAAACAGACCCTCGGCGAGCTGACCATACCCGTGGTCGGCATAAACGCGCCAAGCGAACACGGTCTCGACGCGGGAGCCGCAATCGACGACGCGGAGTCCATAGGCGTAATCGTACGTTTTCTGAAGTCTTTGGATCATCAGACCCTCGCATATGTGGGGCAGCCCGTCAATGCCTCTCCGTTCATCTGCTCGGACGCCGTTCGGGAAAAAGGATTCATCGACGCGGCACGATCGTGCGGATACTCGGACGACGACATCATCGTCATACCGTCGCTGCCCAACATCGACATCCAGAGCGAGCAGGACATCTACTCCGGTATAGTCGCGCAACTGCTCAGCGCCCCAAAGCAACCGACCGGCATCTGCGCGTCAGTCGATGCGGCCGCGGTCCCGCTGCTCAAGGAACTGCGACGACTTGGCGTGCGCGTGCCGCAAGACGTTTCCCTGGTGGGCTTCGACGACGATCCGCGCGCATCCATCGTGGATCTGACCACCATGCACCAGAACCCCGCCGAAATCGGGCGCGAGGCGGCGCGCAAGACACTGGCCCTGCTTGCCGGCGAGACCATTGCCGAACCGTTCACCACCATGCCCACCTCGCTCACGCTTCGCTCTACCACCGGACGCATTAGGTGACGATACCTGCGGGCATTGCGTCGGCATGGAGATACTTGGACGCCTTCGCCATCCCCATACCGACGCAAACCAACCTGATTGCGGCGGTTCGTACATACTCAGGAGTCCTCACTATCCCCGTACCGACGCAAACACACCAATTCCGTCGATATGGGAATACTCTGGTGCTCCCACTATCCCCGTACCATCGCAAACCAGCCCTACTGCGTCGATACGGGAACACTCCAGCACCCCCGCTATTCCCGTATCGACGCAATCGCCCCCACCTGCGTCGATACGGGAATACCGCTGCTACTCGGCGGAGCCGACCGCCGCCTTCAAATCACGATCCTTGTACCGCTGCTGCAGCACGCAATAACCGCCGAATACCACCAGCCACACCAAACCAAGCACCGCGGGGCCCCGGGTGTCATCGGAAAGAAACAGCGTCACGTAGACGAAAGCGAAAAACACAATGGCGATGGTATTAAGCCATTTCCAAGCCGGCATCACGAAACCGTCCGCTATGAAATCGGCCGAACGACGGTAATGACGATGCGCGACCAGTGTAAGGATGTAGATGAACAGGAACACCGCCGAGCTGGCCGAGGAGAACAGCACGAACGCGCTGGACACCTGTGGGAAGACGTTGATAAGCGGAGAAAACAGAATCAACACGGCGGAGACGACAATCGCACGCGCCGGCATCTTACGCTTGGACACTTCGCCGATCTTCTGCAACGCAGGGGCATCGGATTCGGACGCAAGCTGATAAAGGTGGCGGCCCGCCGAATACAACAACGAATTCAAGGAGGAAGACACCGCGGTGATCACCACGAAGAACACCAAAGCGGACGCCCAATTCAGACCGGCATACTGGAATACCATGATGAACGGGGATGCGAAGGAACCGTCCTTGTTCGCCTTGAAACTCGTCCACGGCACGATGCACATGATGGCCGTCAACGCGCCCACATAAAAGACAAGCATACGCACGATGATCACGTTGATCGCCTTGGGCAATACCTTGCGGGGATTCTTCGTCTCGGAGACCGTGACGCCCACGAGTTCCATCATCTCGTAAGCGAAGAACACCATCTGGAAGCTCATAAGGAACGCCAGCCATCCATTGGGCGCGATGGAGAAGTTCGCAAGGAGATTATCAACGCCCGCATGCCCGGCGGGACTTGGTGAATCCATGCCTTGAATCTGCACGGCAGGATAGTGGTAACCAATCACGATCATCACCACAGCGGTGACGATCATGGCCAGAATCAGTGTGATTTTGATCATGGAGAACCAGAACTCCACCTCGCCGAACACCTTGACGGCAATGAGGTTCACACAGACAAGCACCGCCAGGAAACATACCTCAATCAGCCATTTCCACCGACTCAAGTCCATGCCAAAGGTGTCGAAGAACGTGACGAAGTATTGCGAGACCGCGGTGATTTCGGTCATTCCGAGCAACACCAGCGCAATCCAATACGTCCAGCCGGCGAATTTGCCCCAGCCACGTCCCAGATAACGGCCGATGAAGTTGATGAAGGTGTGCTGGCTCGGGTCACGATACATCATCTCGCCGATGGCACGCATGAGGAAGAACATCACCACGCCCACCAGAATGTACACGAAGATAATGCTCGGACCGGTAAGCGAAATTGACTTGCCGGAGCCGAGGAACAGGCCAGTGCCAATAGTGCCGCCGATGGCGATGAATTGCACATGGCGATTATTCAGGCCACGCTCCATATCGTTGGCCTGGTCGAGCATTTCGACCGATTGCAAATTGTTCTGCATACTCTTTTCATCAGGCATAAGGAGTAACTATATCCCTCTCAAGTTACAGCCAAGCCTTTTGCCTGAAACCATGCGGACGAGACATAGTCACGGGCATACGAACTGTACGAAAAATGCTTTTGTCCAAAATGCGTGGGCGAGACCCAGTCGACGACCGCATACGACTGCGCTGAGTCATCTGAGCGGACTATCCACGCCGCCGAGCGCCCCCTACGCGCATTGCGGAGGTATGAGAATACTCGTCCTCTCCCACTACCCCCGTACCGACACAATCACATCCAATTCCGTCAGTACGGAAATACTCAAGCGTCTCCGGCATCCCCAAACCGACGCAATCACACCCAATTCCATCGGTACGGAAATACTCAAGCGTCTCCGGTATCCCCCTACCGACGCAATCACACCCAATTGCGAACGTATGAAGATACCACGCCGAACACACTATTCCCAAACCGACGCAGATAACCGTATCTACGAATGCACAGGAACACATCGGCACGTTAGCTATTCCCAAACCGACGCAACCAAGCCTCGTCGCAGACGCATGAGAAACTTACCCACCGCCGCACACGGCGAAAACGCCATCATAGGCGGCCAGTTTGTCCTTCAGCGCTACCCCGCCGCATACGACGAAAATGCTCATCGAGAGGAAATACACAAGGTTATTACGCACCACCACACATACGGCGAAAATACTTAAAAATCGCCATCGCATACAGTGAGTACACGGCGCATACATGCCGAAAGCACAGACCGCATAACAGACATGACATTGTTTATCCACAGCCTGAAAACACGAAAAACGGCTGATTACCAAGCTTTTGCGCCATTCGACACGCTATAGTCGTCGTTCTCCGACCACAACCGTCGAAAAATCGTCCACGCACGGGACACCTCGTGCATAATGCAACGCATGAGACCCCACAAAGCATGCATCAGACAGTTAGAAATCGCACGGAGCCAAGAACGTTGCGCCGTAGCGCCGACGGAGGAAATCGGAGCTGCATTCCGGCGCAGAATACAAGCCGGAGAAATCATCTCACCATATCGGGGCGTCTTCGTCGAAACCTCATACTGGAACTCGCTGACACTTACCCAAAAAGTACAGCATCAGGCACGTGCCATATCCATCCTCCATCCAGGAATTGTCTTCGCAGGGACGACCGCCGCGGCACTTCTCCAATATGAACACCCACGAGACATTCATCGTTCGGGAATGTACATCGCGTCCACGCACTCACCGAATATACGACCTATCGGCAGACGCTTGGGCAGAATCCATGTCGCTTCGCCAGTTTCCGTCAAAGTCGGAGAAACGCTGGTCACATCGCCGGAGCAGACCCTCGTGGATTGTGCGAGAATGCTCCCCTTCTGCAAGGCCCTTCCAATTTACGATTCCGCCATAGCTCAAGACGGAACCCTTCCGCAGCGGATAGCGGAAATCAGCAAAACCTTGCAGACCGGTACCGAATCAATCGAAAAGGTACTGCGCCATGCGAACCCGAAAAGCGACAACGGCGGCGAATCATTCGTACGCGGCGTCATGATCGAATGCGGATTCCAGGATCCCATCATCCAATATGTCATCTGCAATCCCCGTAATCCCAATGAATGGTACAGGGTCGACTTCATCTGGTTCACCCCGTCCGGACGCGTGGTGATCGCCGAATTCGACGGCATGGCAAAATATACCGACCCATCAATGACCGGTGGGAAAACGGTTCAGTGCATCGTCAACGAACAGCGTGACAGAGAACGGAATCTTCGCCAATGGGGAGCCACGACCATCGTCAGAATCTATTTCGAAGATGCCCTGCACAGGGAACGGCTCATTGAAAAACTCCGAGCGGCCGAAGTGCCGGAATATCCGCTCAAGATGACTCCCACCTTGTGAAATCAGCCTTGGTGAAATCAGCCGATCGAATGACACGTCAATATTCCCGTGTCCGTTATTCCCAAACCGACGCAAACCTAACTGACTCCGTCCGTATGGGAATACTGCGTCGTGCCGACTATCCCCGTACCGACGCAAACCTACCCAATTCCGTCGGTACGGGAATACTCAAGCATCTCCGGTATTTCCATACCGACGCAAACACGTCTGATTCCGTCGGTTTGGGAATACTCCACCGCGTCCGTTATTCTCAAACCGACACAAGCGACTGCGAATAGGGTTCGAAGCATGCCAGACTAGGCATTCAAGCAACCTGAAAGATTAAGACTCAAGCAGTCCAACAAAATTAGGACTCAAGCAACTCGACAAGGGCAGGGTTCAAAGCAGTCTGACGGGTTTAGAATCCGATCATAGTCGCCCAAAAGCAGCTGAAGCTGGCTAATCACAGGAAATTAGCCAGCCTCAGACAAAGGCAATTCGGACAATAATCCGAATGATAATCCGAACAAAAATCCGAATAAATCCGCGGAAAATCAGCGTCCGGAGTAGTTCGGAGCCTCAGCGGTCATGACGATGTCGTGCGGATGGGATTCGCGCAGACCAGCGTCGGTGATACGGATGAAGCGGCCACGTTCCGGCATTTCGGCGATGTTGTGGGCGCCGATGTAGAACATGGACTGGTGCAGGCCACCGATCATCTGGTACAGCACGGCGTTCAGCGGTCCGCGGTACGGCACTTCGCCTTCAACGCCTTCCGGAACGACCTTGTCGTTGGAGGTGACGTCGGCCTGGAAGTAGCGGTCCTTGGAGTAGGACTTCTTGCCGCGCGGAGCCATGGCACCAAGGGAGCCCATGCCACGGTAGAGCTTGTACTGCTTGCCGTGCAGGAGCACCTTCTCGCCCGGAGCTTCCTCACAGCCTGCGAGGGTGCCGCCGAGCATGACGGTGGAAGCGCCGGCCACCAGAGCCTTGGCGATGTCGCCGGAGTAGTGGATGCCACCATCGGCGATGCACGGAACACCAGCGGCGCGGCAGGCCTGAGCAGCCTCGTAGACCGCGGTGAGCTGCGGCACGCCAACGCCGGCCACCACGCGGGTGGTGCAGATGGAGCCAGGTCCGACACCGACCTTGACGGCGTCGACACCGGTGTCGATCATGGCCTGAGC
>CAVBVU010000113.1:0-5547 GCA_963598975.1 Anaerovoracaceae bacterium | reverse complement strand
TCTCCAGTAAATGGACTCCAGTCAATATTCGCACTACGAATCCAGTCCATGTCGATGCGCGTGATGTCACGGTCCTTGTGATCCGTGATGAACTTCTCGAGATTATGACTGACAGCTGGTGCGGTGTCGGCGATGATGAAATGCTTATAGCGTGCATCAGCCATCGACGCCATGAAAAACGTAGACACATCCTTGTCCGACAACGTATTTGAATAGCATTTCGCTTGAATCGCCCAATATTCGCCGTCCATATCCTGCGCGACCAAGTCGATGCCAGTATCCTGCCTGCCCGGGTTCGTAGGCGCGTCATCCCACATCCACACGTGGTCGAACCGATCCCTCCATGCCGGATCCTGGGTAAGAAACCACTGCACGGCGCGTTCCCATTTCGTGCCCTGTTGGCGTTTGTCCACTGACTCTTCAACGATGCTATTGAATACCTCATCGACGCTGATGCCCATAGTCGACCCTCCGAAGACGCTTTGGAATGGTTTGCTTCGTCTACTCTACCCGGCAGGTATACGGGCAACAGATGTCAACACGCGCCATCATCCGTAAACCTACGAGACTTGCGTGTCTCTCGTCAGAGACTCCGCCACAATGAGACCGCAACCGTTATTTAAAGATTCCTCTATGTGAACGGATTTTGTTGGGAGAAAAGGCAGGAAGGTCTTTGTTTTGGGATGTTTTTGACTGCATATACGTTTCATACCGCATAGCAATCGGATGGTATGAAACAAAAATGCGGGCCCCGAACAAGTCGGAACCCGCATAAGCGAAAACTACGCCAACAAACCCGAAATCAGGCGAACAGGAAGCCCTGCCCGTGATGCTCCGGATACGTGTCGAACAACTCCGCGACGGAACCATCCTCGAACACGGCGTGAATCGCGCTCGCCAGCAGCGGGGCGATCGACAGCACGGTCAGGCCGTCCCAACGCTTCTCTTCCGGAATCGGAACGGTGTCGGTGAGCACCACTTCGCGTGCGCCGCTGTTCTTCAGTCGTTCCACGGCCGGACCGGAAAGCACGCCGTGCGTGGCGACCACGGTCACGGACTTGGCTCCGGCGTTCATCAGCACGTTGCACGCTCCCGCGATGGTTCCCGCGGTATCGATCAGATCGTCGACGAGCACGCAATCCTTGCCCTGCACGTCGCCGACCACACGGTTGGCCACGGCCTGGTTCGGACGGGTGATGTCACGGGTCTTGTGCACGAACGCGAGCGGTCCGCCGCCGAGACGCTGCGCCCACTGTTCCGCCACGCGAATACGGCCGGCGTCCGGGGAGACCACGGCAACATTGTCGAGCTGGTTGGAGAAACGGTCGCGAATGTAGTCGACCAGCACCGGCATGGCGATGAGATGGTCGACCGGACCGTCGAAGAAGCCCTGAGACTGTGCGGCATGCAGGTCGACGCTCATGATGCGGTCCGCGCCGGCGGTCTTGAGCAGGTCGAACATCAGACGGCAGGAAATGGGCTCGCGTCCGCGGTGCTTCTTATCCTGGCGGGAATATCCCAGCAGCGGGCAGACCGCGGTGATGGATCGTGCGGAGGCACGCTTCAGCGCATCGATCATGATGAGCTGTTCCATAATCGCCTGATTGATCGGATTGTAGTGGCTTTGCAGCACGAACACGTCCGCACCGCGCACGGATTCGGTGTAGCGCACGTACATCTCACCGTTGGCGAAATCGTATGCTGTGGTTTCCAGAATGTCGATGCCGAGCTGTTCGGCGACTTCCGCCGCCAGCTTCGGATGCACCCTGCCTGTGACGAGGATAAGATTTTTATCCGGCTTTCCTTCGAGGATTGCGCTCACCATGTCTCCAAACGTGTGTTTTAGCGTCAAGTTGAACGTGACCATACTAACCGTTTACACAGACCATGGAAGTCTCGCGTGTTCCCCCACAACCCCTTTCGCACAAGCCACGTGCCGTCATGCCGGTAGACGGGGGAAATGCGAAATCCCGAACTCCCCGTCTATCGATACAACCCATGCTTGCCTATGTACTGCACCACGCCGTCGGGAACCAGATACCATACCGGCTCGCCATGGGCGGCCCTTCTGCGCACGTCGGTGGATGAGATCGCCAACGCCGGAATCTCCAGGGTGTCCACCTTGCCTTCGGGCAATCTCACACCTTCGGGCGAGGAATATCCAGGACGGGTCACGGCAACGAAATGGGCGAGGTCCCACATCTTGTCGGCGTCCTTCCACTGCATGATCTCGGCCACCGCGTCGGCACCGGTGATGAAGAACAGTTCGGCGTCGGGATGCTGGGCGTGGATGTCACGGAGCGTATCGATGGTGTAGGTGACTCCCGGACGGTCGATATCCACGCGCGACACGGTGAATTTCGGGTTCGACGCGGTCGCGATCACCGTCATGAGGTAACGGTCCTCCGCGTTGGTCACTTTTTTATCGAGTTTGAACACCGGGCGTCCCGTCGGCACGAAGATCACCTCATCAAGGTCGTAGACCCAGGAAACCTCCGACGCCGCGACCAAGTGGCCGTTGTGGATGGGATCGAACGTGCCGCCCATGATGCCGATGCGCGGTCTGCTGTGCCAGTTGCCTCGTGCCGATCTTCTACCGGTCGACACCGCCGAACCCGCGGATTCGACGGAAAGATTAGACATGCGGCGTTCCGGTTCGAGTACGTAGCTGACCGCGATTTCGGAGTCGGCTTCCTCGGATTCGGGGCGCATGCTTTTCGGCCCCGTCATGCGTCGGCCTCACCCTGCTGCTCACGCTGATCGGCGTCCGCGGTCTCACGTCCGATGCTGTCCGCGGTCGGTGACGAGTTCTCAGGGTCGATCTTTCCCATGTCCTCATCCCATTCGTCCTGCACGACACGTCTGATTTCCGCGAATGTCGGCAACGGGAAGTCGGGCTGGTAGGTGCGGCGCACTTCGGCGACGCGTTCCGTGACGCGTATCAGGGTGTCGGTCATGCCGTCGATGTCATGTTCGCTTTCCATCGTCCTGAACTTGGCGATGTACTGTTCCATGAGCCGCATCTGGTTGTATGTGTTCCTCAACTGCTCGTCGTTGATGTCGACGACCTCGGGGGAATCCGTTTCGGGCCAGCCGATAAGCACAGCGTCCGCGTATTCGAGCGACGCGCGTTGTCCCGCCGTCGCGATGCCGTCCTCGATCTGCACAAGGAACACGTAGCGTACGAGGCTCAAACGCTCGGATGCCAGCCTCAGCCACAGTCGTGGATCTTCAAGGTCGGCGTTCCATGGATTCCTGATGTCATTCTGTTCGCTCATGCTCGTACCTGTCCTGTTCCGTATCCGATCCATTTGGTCGTTGTCATCTCGCGCAGCCCCATCGGACCACGCGCATGCATCTTCTGCGTGGAAATGCCGAGTTCCGCACCGAATCCGAACACTCCGCCATCAGTGAACCTTGTTGACGCGTTGACCATTACCACCGCCGAGTCGATTCGTGTCGTGAACTCCTCGATGGCTGAATAGTCTTCGGAGATTATCGATTCGGTGTGCCCGGTGGAATGGCGGTTGATGTGTTCGATGGCTTCATCCAACGAATCAACCACTTTGATGCCGATGGTCAACGCAAGATATTCGGTGTCCCAGTCCTCGTCGGTGGAATGGACCAGTTTCACGTCCTTGATCGCCGAATTTTCGATGATTTCGTACGCGGACTCATCCGCGTGCATCTCGACACCGGCCTGGGCGAGTGCCGCTGCCGCCTTGGGAAGGAAACCAGCTGCGACGCTGCTGTGCACGAGCAGTTTTTCGGCGGCGTTGCATACGCCGACACGTTGCGTTTTGGCGTTCAGGAGGATTGGTATGGCTTTTTCCGCGTCTCCGGATTCGTCCATATAGATGTGTACGTTGCCCGCGCCGGTTTCGATGACGGGGACTTTCGAATTGCGCACGACCGCTTGGATGAGACCGGCTCCTCCTCGCGGCACCAGCACGTCGATGTGCCCATGCGCTTCCATCATCGCGGTGGCGCCTTCGCGGCCGTATTGGTCCACGGATGCGATCAGCTGCTGTTCGAAGCCTTGTTCGGCCAATACGTCGCCGATGATGGCGAGTGTGGCGTTGTTTGTTTGTTCGGCCGCGTGTCCGCCTCTGAGCAGGACCGCGTTGCCGGATTTGACGCACAAGGATGCCACATCGACGGTGACGTTGGGGCGGGCCTCGTAAATCATGCCGATCACGCCGATCGGAACGCGCACCTGGTTGAGGCGCAGCCCGTTCTCCAGACGGTATCCGCGCACGCTCTCCCCCACCGGATCCGGCAGAGACGCCACGTTGCGCACGCCTTCGGCGGCGGCGATCACGCGGGGAACATCGAATTTGAGTCGGTCGAGCTTTCCTGCGGACATGCCGGACTCCTCGGCGGCCCGCATGTCGAGGGCGTTGGCCTGTTCGATCTCTTCGGCCTTTGCTTCGAGAGCGTCCGCGATGGCATTGAGCAGACGATTCTTGTCTTCCGTGCTGGCTTGGGCGAGTTTGGATTGCGCGCGTCGTGCGGCGTCCCCCATTGCGCATACGGCATCGAGCACGTCGGCGTTCACGCCGTTCTGTTGCGTCTGGTTCGTCATAATTTCCTAGATTAGCGCGAAATCGCGTTCCGTCTGAACCGGATATGGAAGTTGATTCCACCGAGATTCAGACGGAACGCGATTATTCCGTCATTTGTACATGTTTGCGTAAATCCGAGCGGATTTTTGGATCAGTGGATCTGATCGAGGCTCGGGTACAGCGGGAAGTCTTCCGCGAGCTTGTCGACGCGTGCCTTGAGGGCTTCAACGTCGGCGTCCTTGCCTGCGGCAAGCGCGGTGCCGATGATGTCGGCGACCTCCTCGTATTCCTTGGGCCCGAAGCCGCGGGTGGCCAGGGCGCTGGTGCCGATGCGCAGACCGGACGCCACGGATGCCGGGCGCGGATCGAACGGGACGGTGTTGCGGTTGATGGTGATGCCGCACTGGGCAAGAAGATCCTCACCCTGCTGTCCATCCATCTCGCTGTTGCGCAGATCCACCATGACCAGGTGCACGTCGGTACCGCCGGTCAGCACGCTGATGCCGTTGTTCTTGACGTCATCGGCGGTGAGTCGTTCGGCGAGGATCTTCGCGCCATCGAGGGTGCGCTGCATGCGGTCCTTGAATTCTTCGGACGCGGCGACCTTGAAGGCGACCGCCTTGCCCGCGATCACGTGCATGAGCGGGCCGCCCTGCTGTCCGGGGAACACCGAGGAGTTGAGTTTCTTGGCGTAGTCCTGCTTGGCGAGGATGAATCCGGAACGCGGGCCGCCGAGGGTCTTGTGGGCGGTCGAGGAGACGACGTCGGCGTACGGAACCGGGCTCGGGTGCAATCCGGCCGCGACAAGACCGGCGAAGTGGGCCATGTCGACCCAGAACTTGGCGCCGACCTCGTCGGCGATCTCCTTCATGGCCTTGAAGTCCTCGATGCGCGGATACGCGCTCCATCCGCCGATGATCATGGCCGGATGAGTTTCGAGAGCGCGCTGGCGAATGATCTCAGGGTCGATACGGAAGGTCTC
>CAVBVU010000112.1:0-5596 GCA_963598975.1 Anaerovoracaceae bacterium | reverse complement strand
GCGCATTGTCCGTAGGTCTGATAGGACTGAAGGCATTCACCATTCAAATCCAGGCATTCGTCTCCCCGGGCCTCCCCTACTTCTCCATCATCGGCTTGCCGGACACCTCGCTTTCGGAAGCCCGCGAAAGGGTCAAATCCGCCTGTCAGGCAAGCGGGTTCAAATGGCCGGAAACCCGTGTCACAGTCAACCTCTCCCCCGCATCCATGCCGAAAAAAGGATCATCGCACGACCTGGCCATCGCGGCGAGCGTGCTGAGCGCGTCGAACGCCATCGCTCACGACTGCCTGGCCGACACCATTGTGCTGGGAGAGGTCAATCTCGACGGCAGCGTCCTGCCGATCAATGGACTGCTTCCGATCATGCTGCATGCGAGAGAGCGCTCAATCCGCAAGGTCATCGTCCCGCAGGCCAATCTCGAGGAGGCCGAGCTAGTTCCCGACGTGCAGGCCATCGGCGTACGGCATGTGGGCGAACTCATAGAACTGATGGGAGGCACAAGTTCATACCGCATCCGCAACACCCCACAGGATGCCGGCATATCGGCGTTGAGCATAAACGGCCGAGAGCACCCCGAGGATATGTGCGAAGTGATGGGCCAGGACTCAGCCAAATGGGCCCTCGAGGTGGCTGCCGCCGGCGGACACCACCTCATGATGACCGGGCCTCCGGGAACCGGCAAAACCATGCTCGCGTCACGGATGCCCGGCATCATGAGCCCATTGAACGAGGCCGAACAGCTTGAGGTGGCTTCCATCCGCTCACTCTGCGGCACTTTGCCCGGATACGGCATCACCGACGTTCCACCATTCGAGGCCCCTCATCATACGGCTTCGACCGCGGCATTGGTGGGAGGCGGTTCCGGAATCGCCCAGCCCGGAGCGATCACCCGCGCGCACCGTGGCGTGCTGTTCATGGACGAGGCCCCTGAATTCTCCACCAAAGCCCTGCAGACATTGCGCGAACCCCTGGAATCGGGATACGTGGCGATTTCCCGGTCGAAGGGAACCACCTACTATCCGGCGCGTTTTCAGCTGATCATGGCCGCCAATCCCTGCCCATGCGGATATTCGTACGGCAACGGCGAGCGCTGCGTCTGCAAGGAAAAAGACCGCATCAGATACTTCAGCCGCCTTTCAGGGCCGATCCTCGATCGCATCGACATTCAGATCGAGGTGCCTCCCGTAGAACGCATTGTGGCCGGCGCGAAGCCCTCCGGCGATTCCAGCCATGTGATCCGCACCCGTGTGATGGTCGCCCGGCAGATGGCCCGGGAACGTTTCAGAACGTATGGCTGGTCATGCAACGCGCAGGCGACCGGAACGTGGCTGAGGTCCAATACGTCGGCAAAGGCCATCGAATTGGTGAACCACGCGTTGAAAAGCGAGCGGTTGAGTTTGCGAGGAGCCGACCGTGCCATGCGGCTCGCATGGACGTTGGCGGATCTGTCGGGAAGAGGCTCTCCGGGACCGGAGGAGATGATGCAGGGCATATCCATGAGAACGAGGCTGCAATGACCGCCGCGGCAACCGACAGGATTACCGGAGTCTTCGATGTTGGAATCGACGACGAAACCCTCGCCCGCGCGGTGCTCACCTACTGTCTGGACAGCGCCGACGCGATGATGTACGCGCTGATCAGGGGAACGGGATCGGCCGCCATCGCCCTGCAGCTCATCCACGACAGTGGTCCCGGCAACCATGAAGGCGTGGTGGCCGCGGCCTGTGCGTCGCTCGACACCGCTTTCATCGACGGCATAACCCGATGGGGCCGTACCGTGAATTCGCGAGGCATGTCGTCATTTCACGGCTCATTGGCCTCATGGCAGCAACGGTTGGCGTCGCTGCCATGCAAGGACCCGGAGGAGCTGAGACATTGGTTCACCGTGGATGGCACGCAATGGATCATCGCCCCGCACCATCCGTATTGGCCGAAGCAGATTTCCGATCTTTCCCTGCGAACCGACTGGGCCACGCCTTTGTGTCTGTGGGGAAAAGGAGATCCGCAAGCCTTGGTGTCGTGCCCAAGTCCCGTGGCGATCGTCGGATCGAGAGGCGTGAGCGACTACGGAAGGCAATGCGCATACGAAATCGCCCGGCAAAGCGCACGTTCCGGACATCTGATCGTGTCGGGAGGAGCGATGGGCGCCGATGCGGCGGCCCATTGGGGTGCGATCGCGGCGATGGATGAAATCGGCGCTCCCCTGGCCGGACGAACCGTTGCGGTATTCGCAGGCGGACTCAACCACATAGGCCCCAAAGCCAACGAGAAGCTGTTCGACAGCATCGAAAACCATTCCGGAGCCCTGATCTCCGAACTTTGCCCGGAAACCGTTCCGGAAGCAAGACGGTTTCTGCTGCGCAATCGGCTGATAGCGGCGTTGTCGTCCACACTGATCGTGGCCCAGGCCCGAATACGTTCCGGGGCGCTCAACACCGCAGGTTGGGCCAACGAGCTCAACCGGACCCTCTACGCGGTGCCGGGAGATATCACCATGCCGAACAACACCGGCTGCAATCAGCTCATTCAGGAGGGGCGTGCCATAATCATCTGCTCGCTGGGTTCGACCAACGAGTTATGTCACGAAGCGCATCGGCCACACCTTGATGAAGGCTGTGGAGCGACGGAGTCCGACAATCCGAAAAACAACGACATCCCGGCATCCGACAATCCGCAATCGAGGGAATCTCAGGAAACCGACGGACAATCATTCCACAGCGAAACCGTGCTGAAAGCCATACGGCAATGCCATAAGCGCAACGGTACGGCCAATGTGGACATGATCCTCGCCATCCTCAGAGAACAGCATGGCGGCGAATACTCCATTGCGTCCGTCATGCAGGAGCTCGGCGCTCTGGAACTCGCCGGACGCATCAGTGTTCAGCCGGACGGCATCAACGTCAACAGGGCCGTCAGCAAGGCCAAGCAGAGGAAAAACGTTTCGTCACACCTTGTGCAAGAATCGTTACTATGAGTCCGAAGCATGTTGAAGATATGTATGATGCGGTAATCGTCGGCGCCGGAGCGGCTGGCCTGTCGGCGGCGCTGGGATTGCTGCGCAGCGAACAGATGAAGGCGATGCGTCGCGACGGCATCGAACCGAATATTCTGGTGATTTCCAAATTACAGCCGCTGAGGTCGCATACCGGCTCCGCCGAAGGCGGCATCGCTGCCAGCCTGGGCAACATCGAGAAAGACGACTGGCATTGGCACTATTACGACACCGTCAAGGGCGGCGATTGGCTGGTGGACCAGGATGCCGCCGAACTGTTCGTCAAGGAAGCGCCGAAGACCGTGATCGCGCTGGAGCATGCGGGCGTGGCCTTCTCACGTACCGAGGACGGCCGCATCGCGCAGCGTCGCTTCGGCGGGCATACCAAGGATTTCGGCAAGGAGCCGGTACGCCGCGCCGCCTATGCCGCCGACCGTATCGGCCATCAGATCCTGTTCTCACTATGGCAGCAGTGCGTGGCCGAGGGCGTTGAATTCGCCGAGGAATGGTATGTGACCGACCTGGTGCTCTCTGAGGACGGCTCCAAGGTGGATGGCGTTGTGGCGTTCGACACCCATAAGGGGCAAACGCATGCCGTGCATGCGCGCAATGTGCTCATGGCCACCGGAGGCGCCGGAAGACTGTTCCACACCACCTCGAATTCATGGGATCTGACCGGGGATGGCATGGCGCTGGTCCTGAATGCCGGTCTTCAGCTGGAAGACTGCGAATTCGTGCAGTTCCATCCGACCGGACTGGCTCACACCGGCATTCTGCTGTCTGAAGCCGCGCGCGCCGAGGGAGGTGTGCTGCGCAACGCGGACGGCGAGTCCTTCATGGAACGCTATGCGCCGGAGCACGCCGACCTGGCCGCACGAGACGTGGTAAGCCGTTCCATCATGGCCGAAATCGACGCCGGAAAAGGCATCGCTGACCCCAAGGACCCGGAAGGTCCGAAGGATTGCGTATGGCTCGATATGACCGGCATTGATGCCGACCATATGCATGAGGTCCTGCCGCAGGTGGTGGAGACCATCGAAAAATACGCCGGACTTGACCCCACCCATGATTACGTGCCGGTCAAGCCGACCGCGCACTACACGATGGGCGGCATCCCCGTATCGACCGATGGTGAGGTTTACCGTTGGGCCGATGGCGCACGCAATATCGTGGAGGGGTTGTTCGCCGCCGGCGAATGCTCCTGCGTCTCCGTGCATGGCGCGAACCGTCTGGGCGGAAACTCACTGCTGGATGCATGTCTGTTCGGCCATAGGTCCGGTCAGGCCATCGCTGCCCGTATCGCACAAGCACCGGTGAACGATCCGATGGCCCAACCGCTCGACGATAATGCCGGCAACGCCGTGGACGAGGCGGCCCGGATCAGGACCGACGAGGTGAAGGCCATGCTGTTGACGCAGGATGACGAACCCTCCGAAGACAATCCTTACAAGCTGATGGCGGATCTTGGATACGCGATGGAGCGGGCCGTGGCCGTCCGCTGTGATGAACGGAGCATCGCACAGGCGCTCGACACGTTGCGGAACGAAATCGCGCCGCGCGCCCAAGCCCTGCGCGCGCACTCCGACTCCGCCGCGTTCAATCAGGAGATCACCGCCATTTGGGAGGTCCGTCATCTTGCCCAGCTTGGCAAGGCCGTGCTGACCGCTTCCGACGCAAGGCACGAATCGCGCGGCTCACTCAAGCGTCTCGACTTCCCGCAGAGGGACGACGAGCATTTCCTCGCCCATTCCATGACGGACGCTTCCGGACAGATTTCCTGGCAGGGCGTGCACATTGTGGACATGCCTCCCAAGGCCCGTGAGTACTGAGCCCATGGGCACGGTGTATGGCAAACTAGTTGACGGTTTACTGGGAAAGGCGGGTACATGAGCGGTATGGAAAACGGCATGAATACGGTGACGATCAAGGTGAACAGGTTCACCCCTCGTCCGGATCGTGGCCGCGAGCGTGCAGGCTCTCCATTCGCGAAGAAAAGCTCGCCGTTCGGCGATTCCGGCGCGTCCGCACGCCGTAGGCCCCGTGGCAAGCAGTGGGTGCAGGAGTACACGCTGAGCGTGCGTCCGGAAGACACGATACTCGACTGCCTGCTGAGGATCAAGCGGACCATCGATCCGACGCTCGCGTTCCGTTACTCGTGCGGTCACGGCATCTGCGGTTCCGACGCGGTGTCGGTCAATGGCACGCCCACGCTGCTGTGTTCGGCCACGGTGAAGGATTGGGCGAAGCGTCCGATCAACGTCGCCGTCGACGATGAGGGGTTCCGCCATACCGGAAACATCGAGGAACCGTCCGATGAGTCCCCTGCCGACGGCACCGATCTGGGCGTCATCGAACTTGCCGCATTGCCCGGGTTCCCGGTGTTGCGCGATTTGATCGCCGATATCGATCAGATGCTCGATCAGATCAAGAAGCTCAAGCCGTATCTGCAGGCCGGAGGTGATTTGCACACGACCGAAGACGGCAAGATCGACGCGTTCGAGTATCTGCAGAATCCACAGCAGCTCGCCAAATATGAGCTGCTGAGCAACTGCATCGCCTGCGGTACGTGCGAGGGAAGCTGCCCCGTCTACGCGGGCGGAGAAG
>CAVBVU010000111.1:0-5640 GCA_963598975.1 Anaerovoracaceae bacterium | reverse complement strand
CATAAACGGTTATGCTTGGTCTAATCCCCTTGTTCGCGACGACGCGGACAATCACGCATCCCGCATTCATCTTTCCTTCGTCGATTCGGAGAACCATGAAAGATCCACCGCAAATACCCGGCTACGATTTCGTGCGATGGTTGGGCGCCGGATCCGAAGCGACGGTGTACCTATACCGGCAGCGCTCCCCCGCACTGCCGGTCGCCATCAAGGTGAGCAACCGACTTTGGGACCCGCGCATGGCGGCGCACGCCGATTTCATGGCCCGCATTCCCCCACACCCCCATATACTTCCGATTTTCGATTCCGGCGTGACCCGCACCGGATTTTGCTACACCATAGCCGAATTCGCATCCGGCGGCAGTTACAAAGACATCCTGCGAAACACCACGCTTGGCGCCGAGCAGATGCTCGACCTCGGCATCAATCTGGCGAGCGCCGTGTTCACCGCGCACCGCAAAGGCATCATCCATCGGGACATCAAACCCGGCAATGTGCTCATCTGCGACCAGAACGTGCCGAAATTGGCGGATTTCGGGATTTCCTCATCCATTTACGAGCATCACAAAACGGGCTATTCATTGCCTTGGGCCCCGCCTGAGGTGATTTTGGAGACGGGTGGCGGTGATGAGACGTCCGACATCTATTCGCTGGGGGCCACGTTGTTCGCGGCGATCGCGGGACGGTCGCCGTACGAATACGCTTACCGCGTATTCAGCGAGGAGGAATTGGCCTCCGCGATCATCGAGAAGCCCCTGCCGCGACTCGGTGATTTCGGCTTGCCTCCGCAGGTGGAGCGGGTATTGAGCAGGGCGCTCAGCAAGAATCCCGACCAGCGGTATCGCTCCGCACTCGATTTCGCGCGAGCCATGCAACGGGTACAATTCGAGATATACGGGCATGCCACACCCACCACGGTGGAGGATCTGCCGAAGTATCCGAACGATCTTCCCTTCCGTCATGATGTATGCATTACGGATGTCCCGACTGATTCCCGGCAATCCAAGGCAGGGGCCAGGTCCATTGCCATCGGAGCGGCGGCAATGATTGCCGCGGCGACGACGGCGTTCGCGTTTCTGGTGGTTCCACGTATGGATTCCGTTGTCGGAGATGCGTACGTCACGAATTCCACCATGGCGCAGCGGGATGCGGGCGGCAACGACGACATCGTCACGACGGCCGTGCCTTCCGTGGAAAACCTCGCCGGCCGATATGAGAACGGCATGGTGAGGTTCACGTGGACGAATCCGGACCCGAAGGAGGGTGATTCCTATGCGTGGTCCATCGTCGGCGATTCCAAGGTGACGGCAAGATCCACAACCGACATGCAGGTCGACGTCCCCGCCACCGACGGCGCACGGACCTGCATCCAGATAAGCCTGATTCGAGCCGATCGGCGGATGTCGCAGAATCCAACAATCGCCTGTGCCGTCGGCCCGTAGCATGACAGACGGAATCGGAGGAATCCGTGGAAAGACCAAGATATCCGAAACGGAACGTACGAGAGCGTAGGAACGCCATGATGTTCCGCAAGCGCATACCGCCCGGTTGCGGACAATGGGCCGCACCGATCATCATGCTGCTGCTGTTGCTTGGCATCGTGGCCGGTGCGCTGATCGTCGGTTCGGTACTTCAGCCGCACGTGCATCTCGACGACGGTACCGTGTGGGTCACTTCATCGAAGGACCGCAAGGCAGCCCGGTTCAACGTGAGGATTCGGGAAGCCGATGCGGACGTCTCTTCCTCATCCATGCGATTCGACATAGTTCAGCACGACGGCGACACCGTGATTCTGGAAGACGACGAAGCCCGTTATATCAAAGCCTCCACCGTCAACGAAGACGGCACCGCGGCCATCACAACGGACGTGCAGACTTTGGTCGGCGCGAACACCATCGCCTTCATCAACACGAAAACCGGCAACGTGTGGACGGGAGTCCCGTCAAACCTCGGTTCGGTGAATCTCTCGGCATCGCCGAGGATGCAGCTCGGATCGGGAGGACGAATCGTGGTGACCCATGATGGTGCGATCTACGGCTATCAGCAATCGGACGGCGCGATCATGACAATGCGCGAACCGTGGTCAACGCCGGAAAAAGTGGCGGAAATCGAGGAGGGACAACGATTGCAGGCGGATTCCTTCACCGTGGTGGACGGCACGCCCGTAATCACATCCGGGAATACGATCTACTGGCCGAATGGCAGCGCGGAAATCTCGATGCAAGGCAGACTTACCCTGCAATCCCCACCGACGGACGGCAGGCAGAGCGGTTGGGTGGCCGCCGCGAGCCAATACGGTTTGGTCACGGTCGATCTCAAGGCCGCGAACCCGACTCCTCTGGAGATTTCCAATTCCGGCAGGGGCGAGCCCGCACAGCCATCCTCCACCAACGGCTGCGTGCACGCGGCATGGAGTCAGAATGCGAACAACTATCTGCGCGTATGCTCGGCGTTTGACGGCAATCCGCAATTCACATCCCTGCGGAACGTGAATGCCACCTCCCAACTCGTGTTCCGCACCAACCATCGTCTGACGGTGCTCAACGATGTGGTCGACGGCGGCGTGTGGAATCCGCAGGAATCCGCGGAACTGATCGCAATCCAATGGAACAGGGTGCAGACGCAGCAAGCAGAACAGCAGGAGACGAACGCCGACAGCGCCAACCATCAGTGCACGTTCAACACAACATGTTCGGCGCAATCCGGCCATATCGCGGCGCAGAACGACACATTCGGCGTGCGGGCAGGCTCATCGCAGATCCTCGATGTGCTACGCAACGACGAACAGACCGACTGTTCGGTATTGCGCATCACGTCGGCGAGTGCTCCGAATGGCGGCGACGTTGCCGTCTTTCCCATATACGACGGCCGTTTTCTGCAATTGGACGCCACTCGCGCAAGCACCGGAACGGTGACGTTCGATTATGAGATCAACGATGGCCGTGGGCAGTCGTCAAGCGCCACAGTAACCCTGAACATCACCGGTGGAGACAATCTTGCGCCCGTCCAGGCCGACGTTCCGCCGCAGATCGACGTGGAGCAGGGCGCCACCTATACGATGAACGCCTTGGGCGGCTTCTCCGATCCGGACGGCGATCCGTTGACGTTGGTTTGCGCGGTGGCGACCAACACCGATCAGGTGGCGCTTTCCATCAGAGCGGATGGGCAATTGGTGTTCGATACCGGTTCGATGGCGTCCGGCAGGGCAAGCGTCGAAGTGACCGTGTCCGACGGCGAAGAGACAGGGACCGGCATACTGTATTTTTCGGTGAAACCCGCCAATACGCTGGCTGCGGTGATTGACCCCGTGATCAAACAGACCACGCCCGGCACGAGTACCGTAATGTCGCTCAAACAGTACGTCCACGGCACTTCCGCGGTATCGGCGGAGCTCAGTTCGGTGCAGACTCCGGACGGAGCCTCGACCACCATGAACGTGACCGATATGTCGTTCACGTTCACCGCTTCGAATCCGGGCACCTATTACGTGCCATATACCGTTACGCAGGGGTCGATCGACGCGACCGGCTTGGCACGCGTGGAGGTTCAGGCCGTAACCGGCGATTCCGCCAAGCCGGTGGCCGCCAACGACGTTGCGCTGCTCGGTGCGAACAATACCGCCATCGTGGAGCCGCTTTCCAATGATGTGGACCCGTTGGGCGGCGTACTGTCGGTCACGTCGGTGCAGGCCGATGCGGCCAGCGGCATCAAAACCGGCGTGGTAGGCAACAAACGCGTGTACATCACCGTCCGCCGAATACCGACCAGCCCGGTGCGGATCACCTATGGCGTGGCGAATGCGGCCGGAACGTCGACAGGAATCATCGTGCTGCACCCGCCGACCTTGGTTGCCGAGAACTCCGCGCCGAAGGCCGACGACGTCGAATTGACCGTGCGTACCGGCGGCATCATCTCCGTTGACGTGCTTGACCATGTCACGTATTCGGACGGCGCCACGGTAAGGCTGCATGATGACCTGCGCTATGATGGGGGCACGTTTGCCGGCCTGGTGTTCGTTTCCGGCAATACCGTGCGCTATCAGGCATCCGACCAGACCGGAAGATTCCCGGTGACGTATACCGTCACGGACGATTTCGGCAACAGCGCTTCCGGGACGATCACGTTTGCCGTGCACAGCAGGGATGCCGATGGCAAAAGCTCGCCGATGCCATCCGATGTGGAAGCGCAGGTGGCCGCAGGACGCAAGGTTCGGATTGCGATTCCCCTGACCGGCATCGACCGCGATGGCGATGACATGCAACTGTTGGGGTTGGGCAATACGGCACCGCAATTGGGCCGTATCGTCGATGTCGGCGCCGCGTATCTGATATACGAGGCGTATGCGGATTCCTCCGGCACCGACGTCTTCTCATATGCCGTCGAGGATTGGACAGGGCAACGCGCACAGGCGCAGATCCGGGTCGGCGTGTTCCAGTCGGACTTCGATTCCGGCGTGTATGCACGCGATGATGAGGTCACGTTGAGGCCGAACGTTTCGGCTTCCGTGCCGGTCGCGCAAAACGATATTTCCGGAGACGATACGGAGCTTACGGTTGAACATGATGTGGAATCGCAAGGCATCGACGGCGTGCATGTGGACGACGGTCTGATTACGTTCACCGCTCCGGACCAAGATGGAACGTACTACATCGTGTACACGGTGAAGAACAAGGCCGGTATCTTCGACACCGCCACATTGACGGTGAACGTTGACGAAAATGCGACCATCGAGCCGCCGACCGCTTACGATTACCGGGTGCCGCCTTCCGCGACGATCGACAGGAGATCCGTCGACGTTGACGTATCGCGGTGGATTTCGAATCCTTCCGGCACCGCCGACGAACTGCGGGTTGACGTGGATCCTTCCGCATCCGACCATGCACGGATGAAAGACGATGACGGATCAACCGTGATCACCGTGGATTTGACCGATGACGCGCGCGCCGTGCCCTACACGGTGACGAACATCGTGGAGAACATCACGTCCACCGCTTTCATCCAAGTACCGGCCTACGGCGTTTTCCCACCGACGCTACGTCCGAAGGCGCCGGCGTTGAGCGTGAACGCCGGCGAGACGATCGTCATCAACATCGCCGACCATGTACGCGTCGGTGCCGGCAAAACCGCTTATGTGGACGGCTTGGATTCGGTGAGCGCCACCAAGGCCGCGGATGACGACCTGTATGTGAACGATCAGACGCTCAGGTTCACCGCACCGGACGATTATGCCGGTCCGGCTTCGATCACATTCACCGCGGTCGACGGCAAACGTGATGGCAGTGGATCCGTGAAGATCATCAATTCGGCGGTGCTGACCCTGCCGATCACCGTGCTTGGCCATGACATGCCGGCACCGACCTTCTCCTCCACCGCGGTGGATGTGGTGGCCGGCGAAGAACCCACCATCATCGACCTGACCGCCTTGACGCATTCACCACCCGGATTGCGCGACACCGAAAAGGCGTACACGTACTCCGGTTCGGTCAATTCCGATCAGGTGAATGTGGAGGTAAGCATCGACGGCAGATTGACGGCAAGCGCCGACGAAACGGCGACGCCGGGAACCACGGTGAGCGTTCCGATTGTCATCTCCCATTCGAAAGGTGTCGTGCAGGCCGGCGTGACCGTACGCATCGTGGC
>CAVBVU010000110.1:0-5691 GCA_963598975.1 Anaerovoracaceae bacterium | reverse complement strand
GATCTTCTTGGCGTACTCGGAGCGCTCCTGAGGATCCTTGCTGGTTTCCTCCGGGTTGTAACGCACATTTTGCAGAAGAACGACATCGCCGTCGTCCATTGCGGCGACCTTGGCCTGAGCGTCATCGCCGTAGGTGTCTTCAGCCAGCGGAACCTCGATGCCGAGCAGCTCGCCCAGACGGGCTGCGACCGGAGCGAGGGACAATTCCGGAACAACCTGGCCCTTCGGACGGCCGAGGTGAGCCATCAGAATGACCTTCGCACCTTCTTCGCGCAGAGCCTTGATGGTCGGCAGGGCAGCCTTGATACGACCGTCATCGGTGATCGTGGTGCCGTCCAGCGGAACATTGAAATCAGCGCGGACCAGAACGCGCTTGCCCTTGAGATCTCCAAGATCCTTGAGTGTCTTCATGTATATCCTTTCCTAGCCGCTTGTGAGCGTGGAATGGCCATATTGCCACTTACGCATAATACAAGCCCAAACGAACAAAAACACCATGCCGTTCGAAAACAGACATGGTGTTTTGCGTGAAGTCTTAGATTTCAGGCCGACTGTCGACGTGCCTTCTCGGTTTTCTCCGCCAGCTGAAGCAGTCGACGGATACGACCTGCGATTGCATCCTTGGTGATCGGCGGCTCCGCCATGCGGCCAAGCTGTTCCAAAGATGCATCGGCGTGATCAAGACGAAGTTGTCCTGCGGACTTGAGGTTGTCCGGAATGTCATCTCCAAGGATTTCGAAGGCCTGACGAACCTTGTCGCACGCTTCCGCCGCGGCCTTCGCGCTACGACGCATATTCGCATCATCGAAGTTGGCCAGACGGTTCGCCTTGCCTCGCGCCTCGCCATCGGAACGCTTCCCGGTCCATTCCCGCGCGGAATGGGGCGCTCCCATGAGTATGAGCATGCGTTCGATCGCATCGGGATCACGCAACGTCACGCGTTCGGAACTGCGCAGCTTGCGCGGTTTCGCAGTGATGCCTAGGCGCCGTGCGGCGGAGACAAGCGCCAACGCGGCCTCGTGGTTCGGGCATACGACTTCGAGATAACTTGCCTTGCCGGGGTCGGACAGACGTCCGTTGGCAAGGAACGCGCCACGCCAGGCGGCCTTGATTTGCGCGATCTTACCATTGACGATGTCGCTTGGAAGTCCGAGAACCATGTTCTTGGTGTAACGACTGTACAGGCCGGTCTGCAGCACAAGCGCCGCGCTGCCCTTCGGAACGCGGATCACATAGCGCTGAACGGAACCTGTCGGCGTCTGCCTGGAAACAGGAGTGAATGTGGTTTCATGGCCGTACAGATTCTTGATGGTGTCCTGCAACCACAAGGCGGCATCTTGGGAGTCAAGCTGGGCCTGCACGAGAATGTGGTGATCCACCGAGTGCAAACCATTACCGAATCGAATCATTGCGGTGGCCTGTGCCTTTTTGGCGATTGGCAACTCGTTGTCGATTGCGGCAAGCTCGCTTTTGACGTCATCCAGTAGAGCCAAGAGCCAACCTCCTACTTCCTGTTTCTTCCCTAAATTTCAGGCGAGTCGCGGGTTCAACGTCGCGCCGCCACGGCTTACTGTGATACAGAATATATTGGACAATCGCAATACGATTTCTCTGTATTCGGAATCACTTTTCTCATAATACGGCTATTTTTCCGACGAACGTTTGTCCAGCTCACGTGCGGAGACGGAAACGGAAAGTCCCCGGGCACGCAGTCGCTTGGCCAATGCCTCGCTGACGGCCACGGAGCGGTGCTGTCCACCGGTGCATCCAATCGCAATGGTCACATAATGCTTGTCTTCCTGCGCATAGCCCTCGATGGCGATGGAAATCGCCTTTTCGTAGGCATCGAGGAATTCCTCCGCGCCTTCACTGGAAAGCACGTAGTCGCTGACGGCCTGATCCCGACCTGTCAAAGCACGCAATTGCGGCACCCAGAACGGGTTCGGCAGGAATCTCACATCCGCCACGAAATCCGCGTCGATAGGGATGCCGTATTTGAATCCAAAACTAAACACGTGCACGGAGACCGTGGTCGGTCCGGCACCGACCATGGCCTCATACAGTTTGGTGGAAAGCTGGTGGATGCTCAGCTTGGACGTGTCTATGACAATGTCGGCACGTTCCTTGAGGTTCTCCAGAAGATCGCGCTCCTCCAGAATGCCGTCGACCAAACGATTGCCCTGCTGCAATGGATGCGGTCGCCGTACGGATTCATAACGTTTGATCAGAACTTCGTCGCTGGCGTCAAGGAACAGAATGCGCGTTTTGACGCCAAGATCGTCCAAGTGGCTGAGCACCGCGGAAAGATCGTCGAAATAGTCGCGAGACCGTACGTCGATGACGGCGGCAAGCTTGTGTATGCCGGAGCCTGCGGTTGTCATCATGTCAACCAGAGGCACCAGCAGCTTCGGTGGCATGTTGTCCACCACATACCAGCCCATGTCCTCGACGCTGTCGGCGGCATGGGATCGGCCAGCGCCGCTCATGCCTGTGATGAGCAGCACTTCGAACCCCGCGGCCGGCGACGGCGCGCTTGCATGCGTACCGCTCGTTGACGTCACATCCTCATGTTCCTGTTCCATTTACAAGGCCTCCTCGAGCGCCGAGCGCATCGAATGCTCCAGTGTCTCGTTCAAATGCGAATCCTCATCGTTGGCGGAATCTCCGTCATGCGGTCCCGTCATCAGTCTTACCTGCGCCAAAGCCTGGTACAGCAGCATCTCCTCGCCGCCTATGGCGGTCCCTCCCCTGGCTCGCCATGCCTGCATGAGCCTGGTGGGGCGAGGGTCGTACACCACGTCAAGAAGCGTGCCGTTCACGTTTTCCGTCTGCTTGAGCAACTGTTCGGCTACCCCATCCGCGGCCAGTCCCGGAATGGTGTTAATCGCTACATCGGTTCGCGACAACATGTTCACAGCCTGGCCCATGGATGTAAATTCGATGGCGCCCTCCCCCAGATGCCTATCGGCGAGTGGCTTGAGTTCCGGATTCTTGCCGGGATTCCTGGCCACGACAGTCACGTGCTCAACGGACATCTCGATGCAGGCGGCCAAGGCGGAAGTCGCCGTATTGCCGTTACCGATGATCACGGCATTGGTACGGCGAACATCTTCCGACCGCAGACCACGGGCACGATACGAATGATCGAATGCGAGCTCTATGCCCTTCACATCCGTGTTGTACAACCTGATGAGTGGGAGGTTTTCATCTCCATTGCGGCACGTGCCGGCCCAATCGAACACCGCGGTGTTTGCCACATGCAGTTCCTCGGACCAAGTATCGCTTGGATTGCCGTAAGGTTGGATGGTCTTCTTCAACGGCATGGTCAGGCTTAGTCCGGCCCATTGCGGATTCAAGGTCTTCAGAAAACCTTCGAGATCGGTTTCTCCGACCTCATGCTTGTCGTAAAACCAGTCGTCTAGGGCAAGAGCGCGGTATGCCGCGTTGTGCAGCGTCGGAGAAAGCGAATGCGCGATGGGTTTGCCGAGTACCGCGCAACGATGATTGTGTTCTGCCATCATTCCCCTTAGTTAGGATGTCCATCAACATGCTAGCAACGGCAATGTCAATTTGCCGTGGACGGAAGCGAAACGTTCCATTTTTCGGAACGCACTACGGAACGTCATTGCAGGACGCCATCGGATGAGCCGGCTTGCACGTCATCATGGTGCAAAGCGGCGTATATCGATTCCGCTTTGGCATGTCCAATGCCCTTGACCTGTTCGAAATCCTCGATTTTCGCCTCACGCATGGCCCTCACCGAACCGAAATGGTTCAACAGACGTTTCTGGTATGCCTCGCCAATGCCGGGAATGTCGTCGAGCGCCGATCTCAGAGCGCCCTTACGTCTGCTCTGACGATGATAGGTGATGGCGAAACGGTGGGATTCGTCACGCACCCGCTGCAACAGATACATGCCTTCGGACTGGCGTTTGAGAATAATCGGATAGTCGTCGTCCGGCACCCATACCTCTTCAAGACGTTTGGCTAATCCGCATACGGCCACATCGTCCACACCGCAGTCCACAAGGGCCCTTGCGGCGGCCATAACCTGAGGTTTTCCTCCGTCGACGACCACGAGATTCGGCTTGTAGGCAAAGTGTCCACGGTCCACGGACCGGTTTTCCTCTTCCAGGATTTCTCCCGCGTCTCCTGCGATATTGCCATGTTGGAAGCGCCTGGTCAGTGTCTCGTAGAGCGCGTTCAAATCGTCCAATGCTCCGTGACCGTCCGCACCACGTATGGCGAAACGGCGATATTCGGATTTCTTGGCCATGGCGTCTTCGAACACCACCATCGAAGCCACCTGGAACGCGCCTCCAACGGTATTGGAGATGTCGTAGCATTCGATACGTAACGGCGACTGCTCAAGTCCAAGGGCCGTCGCGACTTCATTCATCGCCGTGGAGCGTGCGCCCATGTCGCTTATACGGCTCATTTTGCTGCGTTGCAAGGCCTGCTTCGCATTTTCGCCGGCGCGATCCATGAGCTGTTTCTTGTCTCCTCTGCTGGCCACGTGAATATTCACGGCCGCGCCCCGCAGCCCGCTCAGCCACCGTTCGAGATATTCCCGACGTGCCGGCTCCACAGGCACCACCACCTCGCGTGGCACCGGCGCTATCGGAGCTAACAGATCCACTCTGCCGGTTTGCCCCTGACGTTCGTTGCGTTCTCTTGTGGCCTGCGCCCGAGATGTGGAATCGACCGCTGTGATGCTTTGTGTGGATCCGATGGCGTTGCGTCGTTCGGTGACCACCGTTGATTCGGATGATTCGAGAGCCTGGCTTCCTGCGGATTCCGAATACACCTGCATGATGAGATCCGCCATGAGTTCTTCATCACTGATGTCTTCCACACGTTCCACGCTCCAGTTGCGCTCCCCACGGATCGAACCGGATCTAACGAAGAACGCGTGTACGGACGCTTCAAGCTCGTCCGACGCGAAACCGAAAACGTCCGCGTCGATATCGGAATCGAAGACCACGGCATTTTGCTCCATAACGGTACGCAGCATCTGAATCTGGTCGCGGATGGCTGCGGCTTTTTCGAATTCGAGCTTGGCGCTTGCCTCTTTCATGTCGCGGGTAAGCTGCGCTATGTACGATTTGCCGATGCGCCCGGTGAGCACGCCCACGAGTTGCTCGCACATCTTCCTGTGCTGTTGCGCGCTTATCCGCCCCACGCACGGCGCCGAGCATTTTCCGATCGACGCCAGCAGACAGGGACGATGGGTGAGCTCCGCTTTGTGGAAAGCGTTCTGCGAACACGTGCGCACAGGAAAGGTCCTCAGCAGGTTGTCAAGGCTCTTCTTCAAATCCCAGACCTTGGCATAGGGGCCGAAATATCTGGTGTCGCGTCGTTTGCGGCTGCGGGTGATCCACACCCTCGGAATACGCTCACCTGACGAAACGGCCAGATACGGGTAGGTCTTGTCGTCACGGAAGACCACGTTGAACCGTGGATCGAATTCCTTGATCCACGTGTATTCCAACGTCAACGATTCCAATTCGGTGCCGACCACGGTCCATTCCAGGCTACGTGCGGTCAGGACCATGGTCTGCGTACGGGGATGCAACTGGTACAAAGGCTGGAAGTAACTGGCCAGTCGGTTGCGTAGGTTCTTGGCCTTGCCCACGTAGATGACCCGTCCTTCGCCATCACGCCACTTGTAGACCCCAGGCTGTGCCGGAA
>CAVBVU010000109.1:0-5710 GCA_963598975.1 Anaerovoracaceae bacterium | reverse complement strand
CTCAACGAGCTCGCTCCCGCAGTCGAACATACGCAGGATGCCTGGATTTGCCGGAACGCGCAGGCTCGACTTGTCGGTGGCGAGCTGCAGGTCAGCGACACCGCAAGCGTGGATGGATTGCGTGCGGCCTGCTGCGCCATGTGGGAAGCGGCCGACAATGGTCTCGAACTTGACGATGTTGCCGTCCCACAGTTCCACATTGACTGAGAACCGTGGCAACAACTACAAGGCACGTATGCTGCAGAACAACGATTCACGAAACGCAATCCGTCTCGACCTTGCGATGCTGGACCGCAACTTGTTGGACAGCCGTTCCAAGGCGCAGCGTCTGATTGCCGACGGCAAAGTCAGCGTCAACGGCGTGATCGTCACCAAAGCATCGGCCAAAGTCACGCAGTCCGATGTGATTGCGGCCGATCAAGGTGATGGTTACGTTTCCCGAGGTGCCTACAAGTTGGTGGGCGCCTTCGACCTGTTCGCACAGCATGGATTGCGTTCCGCGAATGGTTTGCGGTGTCTTGATATCGGAGCCTCGACGGGAGGTTTCTGCGACGTGCTGTTACGTGGGGGAGCGAACCGTGTGATCGCACTGGATGTCGGCCACGGTCAGCTTGACCCACGAATCGCGAACGATGGTCGCATCATCGAGATGAGCGGTGTCAATATTCGTGACGTTCAGACGGACGATCTGCCGTACCTGCCGGAAATGATCGTGTCCGATGTCTCGTTCATCTCACTGACGTATGTGATTCCCGTGATTGCGAGGATAGCGGCGCGAGGAGCGCAAATCGTGCTGTTGGTCAAACCTCAGTTCGAGGTTGGCAAGGGTAACCTCGGCAAGAACGGCATCGTCGAGAGCGAGGCGTTACGTCAACAGGCCCTCGAAACGGTAGTCGCATGCGCCGAAAGCAATGGTTTGCATGTGCGCGCCACTGGGCAGTCGCCAATTGAGGGAACGCACGGCAACGTCGAATACCTACTTTATGCGGTGGCATAAGCCGACCATCAGACAGACATATGGGAGAGACGGAAGACCTGACAGTCTTCCGTCTCTCCCATATGTCTGAATCGTGCAGCGAATCTTTAATCTTTAATTCCGATCAAGGTCGATCAAGATGCGGATTCGTCCGGCCTTGACTCATCCTTGTAGGAAGTGATCGATCTGATTCTGCTTGCCCATGATGATGAGTTCGTCATTACGGTGCATGATGAGCTCTTTCGAACCGTACTCGAATTCTTTTCCTGGGGATTTGATGCCGACCACGGTTATGCCGAAACGTTCATGAACACGTGCATCGCCAATGGTGTAGCCGACAACATGCGCGGGAGTGTGAATCTTCACGACGTTATAGGCGCCTTCGAGTTCGATGTAATCAAGATAATTGCCGGAAACCAAATGTCCGACGCGTTTGCCGGCGTCGGTTTCCGCGTTGATGATGTGGCGTGCGCCAATGCGCTGCAGAATACGGGCGTGTTCCTTGGAAACGGATTTGGCCCAGATATCGGAGATGCCTGCGTCAAGCAGATTGCCCGCGGTGATTACGGAAGCCTCGACGCTGTCGCCGATGGCCACGACTGCGGTATCGAAATCGGATGCGTTGATTTGTTCCAGCGCCATCACATCGGTCATGTCGGCCTGCACGGTGGGAATTTGCGACGACCAGCGGTTCACCAATTCGCCATCTTTGTCTACGGCGAGCACATCCTGACCCATCATGTCCAGCGTGGTGGCCACGGAACTGCCGAAACGACCCAGTCCAACCACAAGAACGCTTCTGGTGTTATTCGCCATGATTGTTCGTGCACCTCTTTTCGATTTGCTTGCTGCGGGTTCAAGTATAGGCTTAGCCGACCACGATCTGTTCGGTGGGGTAGCGTACGGCTTCGGTGTTGTGAGGTCGGGAGACGGCATAGGCGATGGTCATGGGACCCAGCCTGCCCACGAACATCGTTCCGGCGAGAAGATACAGTACCAGAGGTTGATTCGCGTCTGCTACTCCTACGGAGTATCCACCGAGACCGAACGCGGAGCAGGTGTCGAACAATGCGTCGCACAGCGAGCAGTCGGTAATGACCATGAGCGATAGTGAGATGACGGTGACGAGCATCAGGCATGCGGCGCTGACCGCGACCGCGGTCATGATGGCCTGCGTGTGGATGCGGCGATGGAACACATTGATGTCGCTGCGTCCGGTGAATGCGGCACGGCATACCAGCAGAATCACCGCGAACGTGGTTACGCGTATGCCGCCGGCGGTCGAAGTGCTGCCGCCGCCGATGAACATGACGATGGAAAGGAACACCTTCGTCGCGTCGCTCACATTCGGCATCCAGGAAAGGTCAAATCCGGAGCTTCGTGGCATTACCGCGGCCACCATGGCGTGCCAGAGACGCGGCTCGACCGCATCGTTGGCGAACAGCACCTGATTGTGCCATTCCATGACCATGAACCAAGTGAATGATGCGATCACGATGCAGAAGGTGGTCGTCAATGTGAGTTTGGTGTGCAGGCTCCAGCGCTTCGGCGGCCTGTGCAGACGCCATGAGCGCATAAGGTTCAGCAGTACGGGAAAGCCCAGCGTTCCGCAGAATGCGCTGGCGAGAATAGGAAGTCCGACGGCCCAGTTGTTCACGTGCAGGCCGGCGCCGTCCGGTGTGAATCCGGCGTTGTTGTATGCCATGACCGCGAAGAACAACGATTCCCACAGCGTGTAGCGAACGTCCCCGCGATTGACTTTGTACAGGCCGGGGAACAGTGCGATGAACGTGATGCCTTCGATGACGAGCGCGGTGGTTATGACCACGGTGAGTACGCCCTTGATTTCGCCGAGTTTCGTGGTGCCTAGTTCGCTTGCGGTCAGCAGACGCTGCGTTGCTTTGAGATGGTGGTTCACGGCCAACGCGATGAGCGACGCGAAGGTCATGACGCCCAAGCCTCCCATCTGCACCGCGAATACGAGTACGCCTTGGCCGAATGTGGTCCAATGCGTGGTCGAGTTGACGATGGAGATGCCGCAGGTCGATGTGGCGGATACCGCGGTGAAGAATGCGGTGGTGAACGTGGTGGTTTCGTTTTTCGGCGTGGCGATCGGCATGAGCAGCATGAGCGTCGAGAACGCCACCAGAAGAATGAAGTAGAGGATGGTCAGACGCCCGGGATGCGATGTGAGCCTGTGCATGAGGTTCCGCTTGTGAGGTGTTCGGTCTTCCGCCATGGCTTTTTCGAAGGTATCTCCCGAAAACCACCATGCATAGCCATGCGAGGCCTCACGGTTGGAGGAGGACTCGTCAAAGACGAGGTTCGACATGTGTTCCTCTCTCCTTCTCTGCGACGTCGTTCTTATCTATCCTTGGGCTATTGTAGGCATATGCGTGACTAATGGACGTAATTTCGGCAAAGTTCGCCTCTTGTTTGGTGGGTTTTGACGCATATTGTCCATCTTCGTTCATTTGTTCGGATTATTATTGGTCACGATGATGTCTATTGACGTTGGGTCGAAATATTCGGCCGGATGCTGGAAGGGGAGTGCGATGCCTGATTCCCGTCACGCCGTGGTGGTGACGCATAGCCGTCTTCGCGAAAGCGGCACGGTGGTGGAGGAGGCTGTCGAGCAACTGTCATCTGCGGGTTTCGAGGTGTCGATCATCGATAATGTGGAGGCTCCGGATTTTGGCGCGGAGACTCCATCGGTTCCCGATAACACTGAAATCGTCGTCGTGCTTGGCGGTGACGGTACGATTTTGCGTGCCGCGGAACTGGTGCATTGCACGGATGTGCCGATCCTCGGCGTGAATCTTGGCCATGTCGGCTTTCTGGCGGAGTTCGAGAGTTTCCAGATGAGCGAGGCGATTCGTCGTATCGCGGAGCATGACTACTACATCGACGAACGCATGATCGCCCATGTTGACGTGTGGCTTCCCGGGCGGTCCACTCCGATTGAGGACTGGGCGTTGAACGACATCACGCTGGAACGTGCGGATCGCGGAAAGATGGTGGAACTGTCGATCCGTGTCGACGGTGTCGAGATGAGCTCGTTCGGATGCGACGGGGTGATCGTGTCGACTCCGACCGGTTCCACGGCCTACGCCTTTTCGGCCGGAGGACCGGTGATGTGGCCGAACGTCAAGGCGTTGCAATTGATTCCGCTGGCCGCGCATGCGTTGTTCGCCCGTCCGCTGATCATCGGCTCCGGCTCCACGTTCGCCATCGACATCCTTGAGGATTCCGTTTCCGAAGGCTGGATCTGCTGTGATGGCCGCCGCCAGCGTGCGTTGCCGAAGGGCACGCGCATCGAGGTACGTGAATCGAAGAGCACTCTTCGATTGGCCCGCCTTTCCGGCGTGCCCTTCACTAACCGTCTGGTCACAAAATTCGATCTGCCTGTCGTTGGGTGGCGTGAACAGGCTCGCAAGACCGGCGAAACGCATCATGGTCACGTGTTTCCCGAAGACAGGAAGTGAGCGTCGATGCTGGAGGAACTTGAGATCCGCAATCTCGGTCCGATTCGTTCCGCGTTGATCAACCCTGCCGGCGGTATGACGGCGATTACCGGTGAGACCGGTGCGGGCAAGTCAATGCTGTTGAGCGCGATCCGTCTGATTTCCGGAGGCCCTTCCGATTCCGGCCGTGTCTCGGTCGGCGCAAGCGAGGCATGGGCGCAGGGCATATTCGAAGTCGCTTCGTCTCCCGCCGCGGTGGATGCCGCGCGGGAAGCCGGTTTCGAACCTGAGGACGGGGAACTGTATCTATCGCGTAAGATACCGGCTGCCGGAAGATCCCGCAGTATGCTTTCCGGACGTTCGGTGCCACGTTCGGTATTGGAGTCGATCGCTTCGGAATTGGTGACGATTCACGGACAGGCGGATCAGCTTCGTATCGCGTCGGCTGTTCGTCAGCGTGAATTTTTGGACCGTTATGCTGCGGACGGTGTGGCGTTGTCCACATACGGCAAGGCATGGCGGGCTCTGAAAGCCATGGACGAACGTTTGGAACGATTAAGCAGCCAAGAATCCTCGATGCGTCAGCAGGCCGACTATCTGCGTGAATCCATCGAACGCATCAACCGCATCGACCCGCAGCCTGGTGAGATGGAGGAGCTGAAGGCCAGACGCGATCGTATCGAAAACGCGGCCGAGATCGCCGAAGGCGTGAACCGGGCGTTGGGAGCCTTGGACGCATCCCAGGTAAGTGACGACATTGAATCCTCCAGCGCGTCCGACCTAATTGATCGTGCCGCTCAATCGTTGAGGAGCATTCATGTTCAGGGCGTGTTTGCCGAACTTGCCGACAGGCTCGATTCCATCAGCACCGACCTGTCCGATGTGGTGTTCACGTTGTCGGGAGAAGTCGACAACGATTTGGGTATGGAGGATTTGGATACCATCAACGGGCGCATTCACGAACTGGATGAGCTGACGCGTCGGTGGGGGCCTACTCTCGCCGATGTGATTTCTTGGCGGGACAAGGCGGTGTTCGACCTGGAGGATCTGGATGCGTCGCCAGAGAAAGTCGAACAGCTTGAAGCCGAACGCGCCCAACTTCACGAGACCGCGTTGAAGGCGGCCCGCGCGGTGAGCAAGCGGCGTTCGAGCGCGGCGAAAGAATTGGCCGGCAAGGTCACGGATGAGCTTTCGTCATTGGCTATGGGCGGTTCGAAGTTGGAAATCCGTGTAAATGAACGCGAGCAGTTGGACGCCAGCGGCATGGATG
>CAVBVU010000108.1:0-5916 GCA_963598975.1 Anaerovoracaceae bacterium | reverse complement strand
ATACATGGTGTTCATCGTTACCAGAGCCGCGCCGAAAGCGATCAGGAATCCCCAATCGCGAACCGTCGTCGGCAGAAGCGCCCTATTGCGCCAAGGTCTGCGCCAAATAAGCAGCAGAATCGCCATGAACCCGACCCGATACCAAGCCGCGTAAACGGCGTCGAGTTGGGTGAAGGCGACCTTCGCCACACCGGTCGCGCTATAAATCAACGTCGCTTCAAGAACGACTATCAGAAAAACCGGCATCCGGTTCAAAGCTTGCATGATCATCTTCTTCACAGCGAATCAGCCTACCGGCCCGCAACCCCGAAGGAACAACGGAACCTATCATGGAACCATGAGCACTGCACCGAGAATCGCAGCGGCCAAACGTGACTGGGGTCATGACGAGGCCGGATGCACCGTGCTGCACATCGACATGGACGCCTTCTATGCGTCGCTGGAAATCGCAAGACATCCGGAATACGCGGGGAAACCGGTAATCATCGGCGTCGGCAACCGCTCCGTGGTGTCGGCGGCAAGCTACGAAGCACGCAAATACGGCATCAATTCGGCCATGTCGAGCGCCAAAGCGCAACAGCTCTGCCCCAACGGCATCTTCCTGCCGGTGGACATGCGCTACTACCGCGCAATGTCGGGAAGAATCTTCGAAGAAGTGTTCGAGCGGATAACCGACCGTATCGAACGGGTATCGGTCGATGAATGCTACATGGACGTTTCCTCGGCATTACTCGCTTGGAAAAGCCCGAAGAAGATAGGCGAGTGGATCCGCAAACAAGTACGTTCGCGATACAACATCACATGCTCGGTGGGCATAGCCGCCAACAAACTCGTGGCAAAAATGGCATCAACCAACGCCAAACCCGACGGCATGCTCATGATCCCCAAAGCAAAGCACGCCGAATTCGTGCAGATGATGCCGCTCAGGGGCATACCCGGCATCGGACCCGCGCAGGAAAAACGCCTGAACGCATGGGGCATCAACAACGTCGCCGACCTAGCAAAAACAAACATCGAAACATTGACCGAAGCCACAGGCTCACCGATCGCGGCGCGCAACCTCCATCTGGCCGCCTACGGACTCGACGAAAGACCGGTGACCACATATCGCGCGGAAAAATCGATAGGCGCCGAACGCACCTTCGACCAAGACACCCAAAACATGGAAGAAGTCTGCTCCATGCTGCGCTGGTGCAGCAACGACGTCGCCGCGACCTTACGCAAACGCGGATTGATGGCACGCAAAATCACCGTGAAAATACGATTCCCGGACCTCAGCTACGCCACCAAAGGCCATACGCTCGAACGGCCGACGGATACGGCCGGCACCCTATATCCGCAATGCGTGCGACTGCTGCTCGACGTCATGGGCATGCCGGAAACCTCACGATCGGCAATATCATTGACAAGACCAATACGATTGGCGGGCATGAGCGTCGCCGGTCTGCTGAAAACCGACAAAGCGGCAATCCAGCCATCCCTCGACGACCTACTGGAAGAAGAAAACGCGCACGAACACGCCAACAAAACCGGAAGAGCGGCCGACATGCACACCAAAACCGAAAAAATACGCGGCGCCGAAGCCGCACTCGATGCGGTACGGGAAAAATACGGAAACGGCAGCGTCAGTTTCGGCGTATAAGACGCGTGAACGGTTCACCGAAAACATGAATATTCGATATTCTTGAACCAAGAAACAGAGAAGAAATAGGGGACGGGCCGATGAGGCATAAAAAAGACGCCATACATGCCAGCAATCCCGAAGTGCTCACTGCCGGGCGTATCAGACTCGCGATCGTGGCAAGCATCGTTCTGATATTGGCGCTCGCGGTCGGCGGATGGTGCGTGGCCGATCACATTCGAGGCGCGCAGCCCCGGAAATCCGCGGAAACCACTTCTTCCGTCACTGAAAAAACCACGGAGGAGACCACGGAGGAGACTGTTTCGCAAACGCAGGAGCATCATGGCAATTCACCTGATTGTCCTGATACCGACTGCATAGCCATGCTCGTCAACGGCGACCTGCTGTTCCATGAGGGACTGTGGAGCCAGTTCGCGGGTGCCGACACGTCGGCCACGGACGGAACCGCGTTCGATTTCACCGATCTGTTCGAACCGATGCGCAAATACATCGAGGCTTCGGATATAGCGGTTTGCGAATTCGAGACGCCGATCGCGCAACGAGGCGGACCGTACGCCGCGTATCCGATCTTCAACATTCCGGCGGAAGTCGCCGACGCGGCGAAGAACGTCGGATATACCGCCTGCACCCACGCGACCAACCATTCCTGGGACCAGGGATCGGACGGCATCGCCAGACTATGGGACACGCTTGAGCAGAACGGCATCGCGCAAACCGGTTCCTACAAAACCGAGGAGGATTCCACGAAACCTCTGGTCATCGAGTCTCCGACGGGCGGCGGCAAGCTCGGTCTGATCACCGGCACCGTCTCGTTGAACGGATTCACCGCCGACTACGACTGGCAGGTGGACCGTCTGAGGGATGTGGGCGACCCCAACCATCAATCCGATATCGACAAGGCCGTGGCCAAGGCGAAGGCCGCTCGCGAGCAGGGCGCCGATGTGGTGGCGATCGCCATGCATTCCGTGCAGGAATATATCGATTACGCCGATTCGTGGCAGCAGACCGAAGCCCATGAGCTTGCCGACACCGGGGCCTTCGACGTGATATACGGCGCCGGATGCCATTGCGCGCAGCCCATCGAGAACTACAACGGCACGTGGATCATCTACGGTTTGGGCAATGCCGTGACCGAATCGGCCAATACCGCTGACACCATCGTGAACAATCAGGGCGTCACCGCGCGCGTGCAGTTCGCGGGTAAGAAGGGCGTGTCCGGTTCATGGCGGGTGAGCCGCATCGACTGGTTGCCCACGGCGAACGTGAACCAGGGCAAATACCAGTGGTGCCCGCTGTCGAACGACCATCCCGACGGTACATGTTGGAGCGAGAGCGAGGATGCGAGCGTGCGGCAACGCATCTGGGATGTGGTCTACTCCATGGGGGCGGATCAGACCGTAGTCAGAGAATGGAACATCACTGAAGAACAGGCGAATTCATCGGAATAGCGTTTTGACGTGGCACAATATGGCGCGTAACCGATGAATGTCGTATGTAATGTGATACCAACCCGAAAACAAGAGGTGAAGCATGGTCAATGTGTTCAATACCCAGCCTGAACGTACGGATCTGCCGCTGGTGGTTATGCCGGTGGTCATCGAATCGCTGATCGAACCGTTCAAGAAAACGTTCGAACTGTTCAAGGATGTCGCCCGCGTGCGTATGTTCGAGGACTTCACCCTCGACGAGGCCACCATCATCGAGCGTTGCGAAGGTGCCGCGGCTGTCATGGTGATCGGTTTCCACTGTCCGGATTCGGTGCTTGAACGCACCGGGGCCAAATGCTTCGCGTTCGGCGGTACGGGCGTGGCCAGCTACATCAATCTTGAAAAGGCCAAGGCCGAAGGCATCCGAGTGTGCAACGTGGTGCGTTATGGCGACCACGCGGTCGCCGAGCACACCATGGCGTTGCTCATGGAACTTGCCCGCCATGTGGGCCGACTTGATACGGAAGTCAAATCGGGCAACTGGGATGGCCTGGACGGCTACGAATTGAACGGCAAGAAGCTTGGGCTCATCGGATTCGGCGGCATCGGCCAGACCGTCGCCCGCATAGCGGGAGCCTACGGTATGAAGGTATCGGCTTGGAATTCGCATGTTCCCGCGCAGGTGTTCGCCGATCTGAACGTCACTCCTGTGGACGATATGAACGAGCTGATTGCTGATTCCGACGTCGTTTCCGTCCATATGCCGCTTCTGGACGAGACCCGCGGCATCATCACCGCCGAGAACCTTGATGCGATGCGCCCGGGAACGCTGTTCGTCAACACCGCACGTGCCGAGATCATCGAGCCGGGCGCGTTGCTCGCACGCCTTCAGAAAGGGGACGTGCGTGCCGCGCTTGACGTGTTCGATTACGAGCCCCTCGCCGCGGACGATCCGCTTTGCGCAGTTCCCGGAATCGTCCTTACGCCGCATGTGGGGTGGCGTTCGGACGGCGCATATGCCGGCATTACCGAGCAGGTCGTCAAATCCGTGGCGGCTTTCGTCAAGGGTGAGGATTTCAACGTCGTCGTATGACGGCCGTCGCCGTGGTTCGGTAGCTTGAAACCATGCAGACCATACTTGATTCCGCCGAACATCCCGCGCATGACGCGTTCGTCGAGAAAAAGTCGGAATTCATTGCGGACGCCTGTCATATCGATTCATTGGATGAGGCGGTCGTGTTCGTGCAGAAGATTCGAGACATGCATCCGAAAGCGCGTCATGTGGCCTATGCGGCGGTCTGCGGCGGTTCCGATGGGCGCCTTTCCGAGCGCATGAGCGATGATGGGGAACCGTCAGGCACCGCGGGAAAGCCGATTCTCGATGTACTGCGTGCCAACGAGATGACGGATTGCGTGGTTGCCGTCACCAGATACTTCGGCGGTATTCTGCTCGGATCGGGCGGTCTTATCCGTGCCTACGCCACCGGCGCTTCGATTGGTGTCAAGGCCGCGACGAAGGCAATGATCGTGCCGTGCGCGGAATATCGGGTGATGCTCGATTACGCCCAGTTGGGCAGTTTCCAGAATCTTCTTTCGCAGGTGGACGGCGAGCAGTCGGACGCACAATACGCCGATCGCATCGGGCTGTCCGTGGTGGTGCCGCAGGAACGCATGCAGACGTTCGAATCGCGGGTGGTGGAGACCTTCAACGCGGCGGTGGCGCCGCAGCTGGTCGGAACGTCCAATCGTCCGGTGAAGATGTGATGCCCGGTGTCGGTAAGGTGGAGAGCATGAGTGAACAGGCTGAGAGCATGGCTGAAGACGTGAATGAGGACGTGGCTGAAGACGCCGTGGAGAACGCGCAGGACGAGAATTCGCAGCAGAATCATGAGGTTCCGGCGGATTTCGAACCGCTGACCGCTACGTATGAGCGTCTGCGTCATTCGACCGACGCACAGGAGCTCAGTGAATTCGCGAGACGCCCGCTGCCCGACCGTTCCGAACAGGCGGCTTTCTCCCGTGCCACGGCACTGCTTGAAGCCGTGGCGGGAAATCCGAACACTCCGGAAGACGATCGTGTGTTCCTTGCCGAGACGATGCCGTTCCCGAACATTCTGGTCAAGTTGTCCACCGATTCGTCCGAACGGGTGCGCAAGGCCGTCGCCGCTAACGGCGACGACAAGAACTGGCTGGTCGGGCGTCTCACCAAAGACGAGTCCGTCGAAGTGCGTGACATCGCGCTACGCAACAAACGAACATCCTGGAAGATGCGGCTTGAAGGTGCGCAGGACCCGAACATGGACCAGCCCACACTCGACTTCCTGGGGGTTCTGGGAACCGAACTCGAACCGAATGCTCCCGCCGTGCTGGCCTCCATGGTTCGCCGGGCGGTCGCGCTCAATCCGAACGTTTCGGACGAGACGCTGAACAAGCTCGCACAGGACCCTTCGCCGGAAGTGGTTCACGCCGCGCAGCGGAGGCTATCGGAAAAGTAGGCGCATCGCCGTCGCCGCGTGGTGAGCCATGTAATGAGCCATGTGGTGAGCCGCGTGGTGAGTCATGTGCGTTGTGCGTTGGGGTTCGGGCATACACTGTTACGTATGACAGAACAGACCGAAAACGCAACGCGTCTTGCACGTCCGCTCATCCGCCTGGCCAAGCTGGTAGGTGTCGCCACCAGCTATGTCGGCATGAGCCATGACTACCATGAAATCGAAGATGATGTTCTGGTGGCGGTGCTCAAGGCGCTTGGTATCGACGCTTCGACCGACGAAGCCATCGACCAGTCCATTTCGTCCATTATCCGTGAACGTCGTGTCCACATCGTGGCGCCGACCGTCCTTCATG
>CAVBVU010000107.1:0-5951 GCA_963598975.1 Anaerovoracaceae bacterium | reverse complement strand
CCCCGTGAAACGCGAACCAAGCGGTTCCGAAAGGAACGTGAGACTTGGAGCTGGCATCGGCAACGAGACCATGCGAGAGAGCTTTGTTTTAGAATCAAACTAAAACAAAGTCACTTGCAACGGCGTATACAAGTCCTTTCAGGTGACGCAGGAGCATTTTGCCGAGGAGTACGGCAAGAAGGTGCGATTCTTCATCTACAATTCCGCCCAACTGACGGAGATCGACCGTTTCACGTCGGACAACTCCATCTGCGCGATGATCATCAACTCGCAGGCGTTCAATGCCAGAGGCAAGGACGCGAGACGCATCAACATGAAGCTGGACGAGTTTCGCTCCCGACGTCCGATCGATATCATCGCGAAGACAAACCCGATCCTGATCATCGATGAACCCCAGTCCGTGGAAGGCAAGCGAACCAAGGAGAGCCTGAAACAGTTCAATCCTCTGCTGACGTTGCGCTATTCCGCAACGCACAGGAGCGACAGCATCTACAACATGGTTTACCGTCTGGACGCCATGGATGCGTACAACAAGCGGCTGGTGAAGAAAATCTCCGTCAAAGGCATCTCGGAATCTGGTAGCACCGCCACGGAAGGCTATGTCTACCTGGAGGGCATCAATCTTTCGAAAGCGGCGCCTACGGCAACGATCCAGTTCGACTATAAGGGCGCGAGCGGCGTCCGCAAGGTTACCCGTACCGTTTCCGAAGGATTCAATCTCTACGACAACTCCGGCAATATGGAGGAGTATAAGCAAGGCTTCGTGGTGTCCCTCATAGACGGGCGCGATGATTCCGTGGAGTTCTTGAACGGCGTCAGAATCCATGCTGGAGACGTCATAGGCAAGATCAGCGAGGACCAGCTGCGCCGTATCCAGATTCGTGAAACGATCCTCTCCCATATCCAGAGGGAACGGGAACTGTTCTACAAGGGCATCAAGGTGTTGTCGCTGTTCTTCATCGACGAGGTGGCGAAATACCGCGTCTATGAAGAAGACGGCCGGGCGACGGACGGCGTATACGCTCGGATGTTCGTCGAGGAGTACGACGATATCGTCGGCAACCTGCAGCTGCGCTTTGGTGAGGATGACTATGCCAAGTATCTGCAGGAGATTCCCGCCGAAAAGACCCATGCCGGATATTTCTCCATCGATAAAAAAGGCAAGATGGTCGACTCCAAGGTGGGACGCAAGGAAACCACCACGGATGATGTGGATGCCTATGAGCTGATCATGAAGAACAAGGAACTGCTGTTGGACCGTGATCCGAAGCGTTCCCCGGTTCGTTTCATATTCTCTCACTCCGCACTGCGGGAGGGTTGGGATAATCCGAATGTGTTCCAGATCTGTACCTTGAAGCAGAGCGGCAGTGACGTGCGTAAGCGCCAAGAGGTGGGACGCGGCCTGCGTCTGTGCGTCAACCAGGACGGCGAACGCATGGACGCGAATGCGTTGGGGGAGGACGTGCAGAACGTCAATGTGTTGACCGTCATCGCCAGCGAAAGCTATGACAGTTTCGCCAAGGGCTTGCAGACGGAAATCGCCGAAGCCGTGGCGGATCGTCCACGTGCCGTTACGGCGGACCTGTTCGTGGGCAAGGTGATCAAGGACGGGCAGGGCAACGAGCAGGTCGTGGATGCGGATATGGCGAATGCCATCCACTTCGACCTGATCGTGAACGGCTATATCGACAGGAAAGGCATCCTCACAGATACATACTATGCCGACAAAGCCAATAACGAGATCAAGATCGCGGAGGAGGCGGCTGATTCGGTCGCGTCCGTCATCGCGATCATTGATTCCGTCTACGATGGCAGGTCCATGGTTGAGGATGCTCGCAGGAATAATGTGGAGCTGCACGTGGACGAGAGCAAGCTCGCCATGCCGGAGTTCAAGGCGTTGTGGTCGAGAATCAACGCGAAATCCACTTACGTGGTTGACTTCGACACCGATGAACTGATCCGCAATGCCATCCGGTCTTTGGACGGCAAGCTCCGCGTGCCTAAGATCGTCTTCAAGGTGGAGACCGGAACCATGGAGAGGATCGAATCCAGGGAGGAACTTGCCGCCGGCGCTTCCTTCGTCAAGGAGAAGTTCGAAAGCTATGGCCATGGCATTGCTGCCGGCTCGAATGTGAAATACGATCTTGTCGGCAAACTGGTGGAGGAGACGCAACTCACACGCAAGACGGTCGTTCGGATTCTGAAGGGCATCCAGCCGAGCGTGTTCAGCCAGTTCAAGGACAATCCGGAAGAGTTCATTATCAGGGCGGCGTCCCTCATCAACGATGAGAAGGCCACCGCGATCATCGAGCACATTACCTATGACGTGATGGATGATCATTATGGCACGGATGTCTTCACCGATCCGACCATCAAGGGACGTCTTGGCGTGAACGCCATGAAAGCGCAAAAGCATCTGTACGACCATATCGTGTACGACTCCGGCAATGAGAGGAAGTTCGCCGCGGAACTGGATACCAACGCCGATGTCGCCGTGTATGTGAAGCTTCCGGATGGATTCTATATCTCCACTCCGGTGGGACGCTATAACCCTGACTGGGCGATTGCGTTCTATGAGGGCACGGTGAAGCATGTCTATTTCGTCGCCGAGACGAAAGGTTCCATGGCTTCGATGCAGCTGCGTCTGATCGAGGATTCCAAGATCCACTGCGCCAAGGAGCATTTCAAGGCGATCAGCAATGGCGAAGTGGTCTATGACGTGGTGGAAGGTTATCAGAGCCTGCTGGATTTGGTAACGAAATGAGTTGACGGATTCCGCGTTGAAGCGAACCGCACCCTGATTGTTGGACTGGAGGAATTCGGTTCGGCAATCAGGGTGCGGTTCGTTTTTTAGGTGGGATGGCTTGTTGCGGAATCGGTGCGGTTTATTGCGGGTTCGCCGGTTTTATCGGTTTGATTAGAGTTCGTCCATCCACGCTTCGAGCTTCATATGGTTGAGTTCGACGTTGGGATCATAGGTGTCTTGCAGGCGCTCCTGATACATGGCGACCAGCTCGTCACCGCGTTCCAGGGCCTCCAGAGCGGCCTCGCGGATTGTCTCCCACTCGTAGGGCACGACTTCCTCGGGAAACATCACCGTGGTCTGATTCGGCTTGTCCCGCTGAACCAGGTTGACGAAATTGATCAGATCATGCCAACGTTCGGAAGCTATCAATCGCGCGGCGTACGCGTCGGCGAGAGGCTCACAGGTGTGGTTGTCGCGAAGGAACCGGTCGGCTTCGTCCGTGTCTCCGCTGATGCGCATCAGATCGTGACGAAGGAACATCACCGCATGGTCGAACTGGTCGTGTGCGGTAAGAGCGATCTCCTTTTCGGACAGCAATGCCGAATCGATCATCGCAAGATTGGACAGTTCCTCGCTGGAAAGCGAGTCGCCCAGGTCAAACAGGCTGGAATCGAGTTTGACGTCGTCGATGGAAGCGGCCTCTCCGGAAGAGGAATCAGAAGGGGATGCGGAGGGGGAGCCGGTACGGCCGGACTTCCCGTTTGACGGGCCCTGTCCCGTGTTTCCCTTTTCAAGTGCGTTTTTGTCCGCGAAGTCGTTCATCGTGGCTATCGCATTGTTCAGCGCATCATAGGCGAACATGCGCGTATCGTCCCACTGCGCGAAGGAAAGGCCGCAGGACAGCAATTCGATCATCTGCATGGCGTTGAGACGGAAATCCTCGTTGCAGGCCACTTGCGTGATCATGCGGAGCGCCTGTTCGCCCGTTGTCGGATCGGCGTTGCAGGCCACGGCGTCCATGTATACGCGAATGGCCTGGATAAGGTCTTTCAGATAGTCGAATCCCTCATTGTCCCGATCGGCGACGTTGCCGACGAACCGGGCGGTCATTTCCACGGCTTTGGCGAGGTTCGCGACGGCGTCAAGCCAGCGCGTGCTGATGATCGCATTGCCGACCACGGCGTCCACGCCGGACAACGCCTGCGATTCGATACGGAACGTGGGCATGTCGATCCGGGGGATCTCCACACCGGTTTCGTTGCGCTCGGCGGTGGGCACGATTGCGGCGATGGAATCGAAATACCATTGCATGGGCATGCCGATCACGTTGTCGGCGTCGGTGAGCGGCGCTACGGGAACGTTGTTGCGATTGCGTTCGTCTTCGTGGCTTGCCTCGCGGATCAGCTGGTTCCACAGGAACGTCGGTCCGTCGAACTCACCCGAATGCAGCCAACCGTTGTTGACATAGTCGGTGAGTTCCTCCATCTCCTGCCGACGGTTGACTCCGCTGTTCCTGTTGCCCATGCTTCACCTTTCATGCGCGTGGTCACACACGCTTGTATGAAAGGCTACATCAACCCTTGGGTAAAAATATGAAAAATGTATTACGAGACGCGAATAGTGGCCTGAAGCCGTTCTGCGGCCCAGACCACTATTCGTGAAACGTTGTGTGAAACAGTTGGGGCGGATTTCGTGATGCTTGTATGTTGCGGGCGTATGTTGCGACCGTATGTCAGTACTTGTTGGCGCCGGAGCCGACGAAGTTGACTTCGAATCCGCGGTGGTAATGCAGGAACATGTCGGCACCGTAGCGGTCCACCGGGCGGTGGGTGAAGAGCATGCGGATGGCGAAGGCGGTCTGCACGTCTTCGGGCAGGCTCATGAACTCCTTGTGGGCATCCCAGTACGGGGTCATGGTGATGGCCGCGTCCGGCACGTAGGCGTAGCCGTAGCCGTCCTCGTTCACGTAGCCCATGAACGGCAGATCCCACGCGTTGTGTGCGGTGATGGCCTTCTTGAAGTCCTCCACCTGGGCGAGGGCTTCGTCGCTGATGCCGAGTTCCTTCGCCACCTTGTTGGCCGCTGCGGTCTTCGCGTCGGCGTCCTGGCCGAACATGCTCAGGTCGACGGTGATGACGGTCTTGTTCTCTGCCATGATGGTTCCTTTCATGCTTCGTTGCATTGCAAACATAAGCAGTGTTCGTTTCGATGTTCGTTTCGTGTTGTAATTGAACATTAAAACGGATGGTGGTTTTATCTTGTTGGTGGTCGTGTATTGCGCCCGAGAAATACGATAGCACGCTTTATGACGGTAAAAGTGTTGAAAAATCAGCTATTTATTTCATGAGATGTGGAAAATCGTTGTAATGAAGCCGATTGTGTCGTCTGTAATTTTCTTCAAAAAAGTAACATTGAGCGTGTTCTTTTTCTTCTGCAATTACGTGTTATATTTCTGTTCAAATGAACATTTGAGGGTGTGAACAGACCTGACGGCGGCCATCAAGATGATTTCCGCCGTCTGATCAAATTTCGGCCTGACGCCTATAGCGCGGATTTGCCGGTGAGATGCCGATACAGTTCGGGATCGACTGGTTTGGCGAGTTTGAGCGTGGAAATAACGACCCTGGACTCTTTGCCGTCCTCACCGAGATTGACGGACTCGCGCACGTCGTGCAAGGATGCCGCATTGCCTACGAAATAGTACGAAGTCTCTTTCTCCTCCGCCTTACGACGAATGAAAATCGGCACAAAGTGGCTGTTCTGCCATGCTGACGTATGTTCGGTTCCGTCAAGCAGCCACCGGAATTCATTGGAGTTCAACGATCGATTATTCTTACTGAACCACTCGATTTCACTGGCGTTAAGGAAACGGTCGCCATATTGGCTGGCTTCATACTTGATGAAGATCGGCATGGTGTTGGTAGGGGAGTCGAGTTTGTATCCGCCTACATTCTGAGGAACCTGCTCGGCCTGCCATCCACACAGACGCATCACATCGAAAACGCTGTATTTCTCACCATAGATGAATCCATGATCCGGGATGATTCGATGCTTCAACGCGTTCCGCTCCAGATGTAGCGCATTGTACAGACCGGCTTCAACGGTATCGACGAAGAACCGTTTGAAAGTCGCGTTGTCCATTTGAGTCAGGAACGCATCCGACAGTCGGCAACATCCGTTTCCATCAACGGTAACGAGTGCGTTC
>CAVBVU010000106.1:0-5973 GCA_963598975.1 Anaerovoracaceae bacterium | reverse complement strand
TGACCAAGAAGGAACTGCTGCTCCTCGAGCGCGAAAAGGACAAGCTGGCCAAGCAGCTGGGCGGTATCCGCAACATGAACCGCACTCCGTCCGCCATGTTCGTCGTTGACGTCAACAAGGAATCCCTGGCCGTCGAAGAGGCTCACAAACTGGGCATCCCGGTCGTGGCCATCGTCGACACCAACGCCGATCCGGAGTCCGTTGAATACCCGATCGCAGCCAACGATGACGCCATCCGCGGCATCGAAATGCTGACCAGCCTCATGGCTGACGCTGTTGCCGAAGGCCTGCTGGAGCGTTCCGGCAAGGCTGCCAAGGCTGAAGGTGAGACCGAGCAGCCGATGGCCGCTTGGGAGAAGGAGCTCCTTACTGAAGGTGCTCCGGCCGCCGAAGCACCGGCTGCTGAAGCTGAAGGCGAAGCCAAGGCTGAGTGAAACCATCCTCTATGATGGGAGGTGTCGTGCCTCCCATCATCAGGGGCATCATCACATTTTTCAGAGGAGACATATCAATGGCAGCAATCACTGCAGCTCTGATCAAGCAGGTGCGCGAGGAAACCGGCGCCGGCATGATGGACGTTAAGAAGGCTCTGACCGAGGCTGAGGGTGACGTGGCTCGCGCCAAGGAAATCATCCGTGCCAAGGGCATTCAGGCCGCAGGCAAGCGCGAGGGCCGCAAGGCTCAGGAAGGCACTATCGCCTCCAAGGTCGTGGAATCCTCCAACGGCCAGACTGGCTATGCCGTCGAGCTCAACTCCGAAACCGACTTCGTGGCCAAGACCCCGAAGTTTGTCGAGTTCGCCGATAGCGTTCTGGAAGACGCAGTCAAGGCTGAGGCCGATTCCGCCGAAGCCGTTCTGGCAGCGGCTTCCGGTGAAGCCACCGTGAAGGAAGCCGTCGAAGAGGCTGCGGCACTGTTCGGTGAGCACGTCAAGGTTGGCCAGTTCGCCAAGGTCGAAGGTCCGCATGTCGAGATCTACGCCCACAAGAAGTCCGCTGAGATGCCGCCGAGCATCGTGGCCATGATCGCCACCGATGAGGCCGGTGCAGCCGTGGCCCACGAAGCCGCACTGCAGATTTCCGCAATGGGCGCCCAGTGGCTTACCCGCGAGGACGTTCCGGCCGATGTGGTCGAGTCCGAGCGCCGTGTGGCTACCGAGAAGTCCTTGGCGGAAGGCAAGCCGGAGAAGATCGTTCCGAAGATTGTGGAGGGCCGTCTCAACGCCTTCTATAAGGAGAACGTGCTTCTTGAGCAGTCCTACGTCAAGGATCCGTCCAAGTCTGTCGGAGACCTGTTCAAGGAAGTCGGTGGCACTGCTCTGGCCTTCGCTCGTGTGGAGGTCGGCAAGGGCGAAGCCGAGTGAGACTCAATTGAATCCACGTTGAATGCGTGACGATTCTTTTAAGGTGGTTTCCATCCTTTATGGATGGAAACCACCTTGTTCTTTATTGGGAAGTTTATGGACGAGGATTTGTGGTGTCTGCGTTTGTCGATAGTCTTAGGAACGGCAAATTCGTGAGTTTTCGGGCAAGAAAGGCTTTTCATGACTGGCGAAAACACTGGTGACAATCCACGTAGAGTTCTTCTTAAGCTTTCTGGTGAGGCATTTGGCGGAGGAAAAGTCGGCATCGACACCGCCGTGGTCCGCCGAATCGCAGGAGAGATCGTCCCTGCAGTGAAGCAGGGAGTGCAGGTGGCCATCGTTGTCGGAGGCGGCAACTTCTTCAGAGGAGCGGAACTTCAGCAGGCCGGAATCGACCGCTCCCGTGGCGATTACATGGGCATGCTCGGCACCGTGATGAACTGCCTGGCATTGCAGGACTTCCTTGAGCAGGAAGGACAGGCCACCCGAGTGCAGACCGCCATCACGATGGGTCAGGTGGCGGAACCGTACATTCCGCTCAAGGCCATTCGCCATCTCGAGAAGGGCCGAGTCGTGATTTTCGGCGCTGGCGCCGGCATGCCGTATTTCTCCACTGACACTGTGTCGATTCAGCGCTCATTGGAAATTCACTGCGATGAGGTACTTATGGGCAAAAACGGCGTTGACGGCGTGTACACCGCCGATCCGCGCAAGGACGAGAACGCCAAACGTTTCAGCACGCTGAGCTACAACCGCGCTCTTGTTGACAACCTTGCGGTCATGGACGCATCCGCGCTTTCCATGGCACGCGACAACAAGCAGCGCATTCGCGTTTTCGGACTTGAAGGCGAGGGCAACGTGACCCGCGCTTTGCTGGGAGAGGAAATCGGCACCATGGTTTCCTCCGCCGAGTCCTCCATCGCGGAGTGACGACATTCAACGTCGAATATCGATAGACAACACAACATACAAGGAGTAGAACAATGGCAAACATTGTAGAGCAGGCCAAAACCCAGATGGCAAAGTCTGTGGAATCCACCAAGGAGAACTTCTCCGGCATCCGCACCGGCCGTGCGAATCCGGCTCTGCTGAACGGCATCACCGTTGACTATTACGGAGCTCCGACCCCGCTGAAGGCCATCGCCACCATCGGCGTTCCCGAGCCGCGCACCCTGTCCGTCACCCCGTTCGACGCTTCCCAGGCCAATGCCGTGGAGAAGGCTCTGCGCGATTCCGATCTGGGAGCGAGCCCGCGTCGTGACGGCAACGTCATCCGACTGACCATGCCGGAACTCACCGAGGAACGCCGTAAGGAATATGTGAAGCTGGCCAAGGGCAAGGCCGAAGACGGCAAGGTCGCTGTCCGCAACATTCGCCGCAAGGCCAAGGAAACCTTGGACAAGGCCGTCAAGGATGGCGAGATGGGTGAGGATGAGGGAGATCGTCTGCTCAAGGAGCTTGACAAGATTACCAAGCAGACCACCGATGAGCTTGACACCCTGCTTGAGGCCAAGCAGAAGGAAATCATGGAGGTCTGATCGACTCCCGTCTCATTGATAGATTCACAGTCCAGACGTACAGCGATATAGAAAAGAGCCCGATGGATCAGGAACAGCGTGAGAAGGAAGCGGAAGCCATCAACGCCATCAATAAGAAGACCGGCCGTAACATGCCCCAGGCCATCGCCACGGCCGTGGTCCTTGTGGCGCTTATCCTGGCAAGTCTGCTGATTAGCATCGACCTATTCGTCTGTTTGGTCGTATTGTTCATGATATTGGCGCTCTGGGAGCTGCGCGTCGATTTCGCCACCGCCGGATTGCATATTCCGGTGGTGGCCCTGTGGATCTGTTCGGCGGTGACGTTGTTGACCACGTTCTACAGTGAGCGGCATATTGTGGCCATGACGGTATGCGTGCTTGCGTCTTTGGTGATTGTGACGGTCGCAGCGAGTGCGAAGGTCACGTTCGGAAGCCGTCTGTCTTTGGCAGTGGCCAATAAGCTGTCTCATACCGATGCAGGCGCCAGATTGGAATCATCCTTCAACCATGAGCAGGGCGAGATTAGCCATAGCCGTCTGAGCCATGTGGCGGTGTCCATGTTCACGGTGCTTTACATCCCCCTGTTGGCATCCTGCATCATCATGCCACTGACGTTCAACGAGCATCCTGTGGCCCACGCCATCATCATGGTGTTCATGCCGGCATTGAGCGATACAGGCGGTTTGTTCGCTGGGGCATGGTTAGGCAAGCACAAACTCAGTCCACGCATTTCACCCAAGAAATCATGGGAAGGTCTTGCCGGCTCTGTGCTCTTCGCCATGGTAGGGGCGTTCGTGGTGCTGTTTTGCACGTATGAACCTTCCGTGTGGATGTCTCGTTGGTGGGTTCCGGTCGTCGCCGGAATCATGATTGGCCTTGCTGGTACTTTCGGTGATTTGTGCGCATCCATGTTGAAGCGAGACATCGGTATTAAGGATATGGGCCACCTGTTGAAGGGGCATGGCGGTGTGATGGATCGTGTGGATTCCATTCTGCTCTGCGCTCCGTTCGTGTGTGTGCTGTTGTGGGCAGTTGGAATGTGAGAAAGGTCGGGAACGAAGCGATGAGCGACACTGTGAGAGCTGAGGATGAAAGACCGGAGACCGGTATCACCCCAGGTGGAACCACAGGCGCATTCCGTGATGTGCTGTCCAAGGACCATGCGCGACGCGGTAAACCGCCGCTGCATTTTGCTGATATGGATGAACAGGAGCGAGTGGCGAAGGCGAAAGAGCTCGGTCTGCCGAAATTCCGTGTCAAGCAGCTCGCTAACCACTATTACGGGCATTTCGATGTGAATGCCGAGGACTTTTCCGATTTCCCATCGGCAAAACGAGCCGAGGCCGCGCAAGCGTTCTTCCCGGAACTCATTACCGAGGTGACTCGCCAAGTGGCGGATGAAGGTGCCACGATAAAGACGCTGTGGCGTCTTTTTGACGGTTCCTTGATTGAGTCCGTGCTGATGCGTTACCCTTCTCGAACGACCCTGTGCATCTCAAGTCAGGTCGGTTGCGGTATGGGATGTCCGTTCTGCGCCACGGGTCAATTGGGATTGACCCGTAACATGTCTGCCGGGGAGATCGTGGAACAGGTGCGTGTGGCCGCCAAGGCCATGCGGGACGGCGATGTCGCCGGAGGTCCGGGCCGTTTGAGCAACATCGTGTTCATGGGCATGGGCGAGCCTATGGGCAATTTCAAGTCCGTGCTGAGCGCAGTTCGCCAAATCAGCGCGATGCCCCCGGGGGGATTCGGCATCTCCGCCCGTAACATCACGGTTTCCACGGTCGGCGTTGTGCCTGGTATTAGAAAACTCACTGAAGAGGGTATTCCCGTCAGACTTGCGGTCTCCCTCCACGCTCCCAGCGATGAGCTGAGGGACGAGCTCGTCCCTATGAACAAGCGGTTCAATACGACGCAGGTGTTGGATGCGGCCCATGACTATTACTTGGCTTCCAAACGTCGTGTGAGCATCGAGTACGCTCTGATGCGCGGCATCAACGACCAAGCCGAACATGCGCGTCTCCTTGCCAAGCGTCTGAATCATTATGGCGACAATTGGGCTCATGTGAATCCCATTCCGCTCAATCCGATAGAAGGATCGAAGTGGACCGCTTCCAAGCCTGAGGACGAACGGCGTTTCCTGGAGATTTTGCACAATGCCGGTATCACCGCGACTCTGCGTGATACAAGGGGCCAGGATATCGACGGTGCCTGTGGCCAGCTTGCTGCCAAGGAGCGTGACTAGTTTTCTGTCCGCTAGTCGGACGTTACCCGAATAGGCGTAACTCGTTGCGGTTACTCTAGCATTCATTGCATGTCATCGTATACGAAAAAGGAGAACCAGCATGTCATTGGCAGTCCGAGTCATTCCATGTCTTGATGTTGACGCGGGACGAGTGGTCAAGGGCGTGCATTTCGAGAATCTGCGCGATGCCGGGGATCCCGTCGACCTGGCTGCCGAATATTACCGTCAGGGCGCCGATGAACTTACCTTTCTGGACGTGACGGCCTCCAGCTCGCACCGTCAGACCATGGTCGACGTGGTGAGCCGTACGGCCGAACAGATTTTCATTCCACTGACCGTCGGCGGGGGAGTGCGTACTCCCGAGGATGTGGACTCCTTATTGCGCTGCGGAGCCGACAAGGTCGGCGTTAACACCGCGGCCATTAACGATCCGACTCTGATCAGCCGCGTTGCGGAACGTTTCGGAAACCAAGTGCTCGTTCTTTCGGTCGATGCTCGACGCGAACAGGGAGAGCGCCACACCCAGTCCGGGTTCGAAGTGACGACCATGGGAGGACGTAAGTCCACAGGCATCGACGCCATCTGGTGGGTTAAACGTGCTCAGGAGCTTGGTGCCGGCGAAATCCTGCTCAACTCCATGGATGCTGACGGCACTCAGCAGGGTTTTGATCTGGAAATGATCAAGGCAGTGCGTAAGGAAGTGAAGATTCCGATCATCGCGTCCGGCGGTGCCGGCAAGGCATCCGATTTTCCCCCCGCGATCGAGGCGGGTGCCGATGCGGTTCTCGCGGCATCCATTTTCCACTACGGCAAGGTCTCCATTGGAG
>CAVBVU010000105.1:0-6001 GCA_963598975.1 Anaerovoracaceae bacterium | reverse complement strand
CAAGGAGTACTATTCCTACGAGTATTCCTTCGATGGCGAGCGCTTCACTGAGATTCCGGTGAAGCTGGATGCGAAGGTCCTCTCCGACGATTACATCGTGCAGCGTTATGGAGGGTTCTTCACCGGCGCGTTCGTCGGCCTGGCCTGCGTGGATCTGTCGGATTACGGCGCGACCGCGGAATTCGACTACTTCGACTACAAGGAACTGCCGGACAACGAATAGTTGCCTTCCGTGGGCGGCGGCCGTTTATATGATGGTCGCTGCCCATCTGTTGTTTTTATCGTTGGCTTGATTGTTGGCTTGATTGTTGGCTTGACAGGTCGGGCCGTATGCTCGATGGGGAGATGATTATGGTCTTGCGATTGCCGAAACTGCTTGACGATGGCTGTGTGCTGCAGGCGGAACATGCCGTGCGCATCTGGGGCTGGGCTGACGCCGGCTCTGGCGTCACGGTGGAAATCGAAGGGTGCGAGGCGACCGTCGAAGCCGACTCCGTCGACGGGTCATGGTGCGTTTCCTTGCCTCCGTTGCATGCCGGTGGTCCGTTCGCGATGCATGTCGAATCCTCGTCGGGGGAGCGTTTGGAACGCGGTTGCTATGTGGGAGAGGTGTTCCTGTGCTCCGGTCAGTCGAACATGGAACTTCCCATGGCGTGGGTGAAGGCCGATTATCCGCAGGAGTGGAGTCGAAAGCCTGATCCGCTGCTTCGGCAGTACAAAGTGATTCCCGATTATGATTTTGCCGGGCCGAGTCAAGACCATGAACACGCGTCATGGTACGGCTGCAGTGCCGAAACGCTCGGTGATTTTTCCGCGTTGGTCTACTTCTTCGGTCGAAGGATTCGTGAACTTTTGAATGTTCCCGTCGGTTTGTTGAACGTTTCCTTGGGTGGCTCTCCGATCGAATCGTGGATGGATGCCGATTCGTTGCATGATTTTCCTGAAGCTCTTGCGGAACTCGAACCGTACTTGGGGGAGGGTGTGGCACGGCGTAAAAGCGCTGATTCCGTGGCCGCGAGGGATTCGTGGTATCAGGCGTTGGGATATGGAGGTGCGGCCGACGCCCATCATGAGCCGGTGCCTCTGATTACCTGGGATTGTCCGGAAAGCAAGAACGAGACGTCTCCGGATGCGAACTGGCGGAGTATCGAACTTCCTGGCTGGTATGGCGATCTTGGATTCGCCGACTTCCGCGGCGAGATCGAATTGCGGAAAACCGTGTTTCTGCCGGATTATGTGAAAGACCGTCCGGCATTGCTGCGTTTGGGAACCATGAACGATGCCGACCATACGTGGGTCAATGACGTGCTGGTAGGTGGGCGCAGCAATGTGTACGAGCCGCGCGATTACGAGTTGAACGCCGGCATATTGCATGCCGGGGCCAATGAGATTCGCATACGGTTGGTCATCGAACGACCGGGAGGCCGTGTGACGCCGGGCAAGCCGATGACATTGGCGGTCGATGACGAAACCTTCGATTTGAGCGGTACCTGGCGATGCGCCATGATTCAGCGTGCCGAGCGTGATTGCCCGTTCGAAGATTTCGTGCGATGGAAGCCGACTGGACTGTATAACGCCATGCTGGCCCCTTGCTTTCCGTATGCGGTGCGTGCGGCATTGTGGTATCAGGGCGAATCGAACACGGGTGATCGCGCCATGCAGTACGGTAGCGAATTGGAAGCTCTGATCGGCCTGTGGCGCGGCAAATGGCAGCAGCCGGACATGCCGTTCCTCATCGTCCAGCTGCCGAACTTCTCCATTGACGCCATCGAAGACGGCGGATGGCCGTTGATCCGGGAACAGGAATGGATGGTCGCCGAAAAACTTGAGCATGTGGCGGCGGTGGTGACCCTTAATGCGGGCGAGGGCAACGATCTGCATCCACATAACAAAAAACTCATCGCCGATCGACTGTTCGAAGCGGCGCGAACGCATATATACGGGCAGAACGCGAAACCGCAACCGTGTATCGTTTCGATGAGTGTCGAAAACGGACTGCTACGCATGCGCTGCGATCAGGCCGACGCGGGTATTTGCGAAAATGAGGTCGCGCGGTGCGGCGATGTCGCGCGATGCAATGGAGCCGTGCAATGCGGTGGGGCCGTGCAATCGCAAGGATTGCGTTTGCGTACGCTTGACGGAAAAGCTCCCGGGGAAATCACCTTCTTCTGGTCGGATTCCGGTACCGCGGCCCATGCCGAAGCATGGATCGACGGCGATTGCGTCGTGACGCGCTTGCCAAACAGAAAACCGGACGAAGTGCGCTACGCATGGTGCAACGATCCTCAATCCGGACTGCTGTGCGACGAAAACGGCACGTTGTTGCCGCCATTCCGTCTGCGTATCAAATACTGATTGATCATGTGCAAGGAGAACATCATGGAATCGCTATTCGAACAATACGGATATGACGCCAATGAAGTGCGCGAACGAGTGAAGCAGGTCTGGCACGAGATTTTCGAAGGGCCCGACAAATTCTATTGGCAGACCGACGAAGGGCTCGGCTACGTCAAGGACACCGGCAACGACGACGTGCGGACCGAAGGCATGAGCTACGCCATGATGCTCGCGGTGCAATTCGACCGCAAAGACGTGTTCGACAAACTGTGGGGTTGGGTCATGCGATACATGTACATGACCCAAGGGCATCATGCGCATTATTTCGCATGGTCGGTCGATCCTTCCGGAGTGCCGAACGCCGACGGTCCGGCCCCGGACGGTGAGGAATACTTCGCTATGGACCTGTTCCTCGCGGCACGGCGTTGGGGCAACGGCGAAGGCATCTACGACTATGCCGCATGGGGACGTGAGATTCTGCGATACTGCGTCCACAAAGGGGAACGGTATGAAGGCGAACCCATGTGGAATCCAGACAACAAGCTCATCAAATTCATTCCCGAAACCGAATGGAGCGACCCCTCCTACCATCTGCCGCACTTCTATGACGTCTTTGCGGAGGAATCGGATGAAGGGGATCGGGATTTCTGGCGTCATGCCGCGCAGGCAAGCCGCGATTATCTGGCCCTCGCCTGTAATGCCGAAACCGGAATGAACGCCGAATACGCCGATTACGACGGAAGTCCGCATGTGGACGAACGCGGTCACTGGCATTTCTTCTCCGATGCGTACCGAACCGCCGCGAACATCGGTCTGGACTCGCTGTGGGGAGGAACTCCGAAAGAACTGTGTTCCAGGGTCAACGCGCTGCAACGTTTCTTCCTCACCCACGACCGAACCTGCGTATATGCGGTGGATGGCACGCCGGTGGACGAACGTGTGCTGCACCCCGTGGGATTCATCGCCACCATGGCACAGGGATCATTGGCAGGTCGCTTCGCTGAAACCGACGGTGCCGACGATTGCGCACGACGTTGGGTGAGCATGCTGTGGAACACTCCGATGCGCGTTGGCGCTCGCCGATACTATGACAATTTCCTCTACGCCTTCGCCATGCTGGCGTTGAGCGGCACGTACCGTTACGAGTGGTGAGCGTTTGGTGCCGGAGAGGGGTGCGGTCATACTCAGGCAGGTTGAAATACGGCAGGGAAGGCTTTTGCGGTACGGGTCACCACTGTGCTGGAGGTATGAATGGATTTGATTGTCCAGGATGGGTGCCGTGCGTGCCGTCCTGTGAAAAGGGCTGCATGAATCTCGGCGGGAGTTTTGGTGCACGATAAGTTTATTCGACTGTCGGCCAGTTATCGAGCCATGCCTAGTGGACGCGTTGCTGAATCACGAAACAATTTGCAAAGTGTCTTTTTTGTCATGAAAAATGGTTTGCAAAGTGTGAAAATTCAGCCTTACAATAATTTGCAAAGTGTATTCTGTCGTACGGATCGGAGTGATTCTCGTGTTGCGGCGCAAGGCATATCGCGACTTGGAGTCGTGGAGACAGTACAAGACCAAGCAAGCTCTGCTTGTTGATGGAGCGAGACAAGTCGGCAAGACCTTCCTCATTCGTGAGTTTGGCTCCGAAAATTACGAATATGTTGTGGAACTGAATCTACTTGAGAATATTGAGGCTTGCAATGCCATCTCTTCGGCCAAGAACTCTGCGGAGTTGTTCTTGCGTATCAGTGCTTTTGCGCAGAAGCCATTGGTGCCGGGGAAGACGCTGATTTTCCTTGATGAGGTGCAGGCCTGTCCGAGCGTCATCACCATGGTGAAATTCCTGTGTGAAAGGCAGGAGTACGACTACATCCTTTCCGGATCCATGCTGGGTGTGGAAATGAAGAACGTTAGGTCGGTGCCGGTTGGTTATCTGATGGCAGTGACCATGCATCCACTGGATTTTGAGGAATTTACGTGGGCCGCTGGAATCAGTGAAGATATCTGGAATGAAGTGCGTCGTGCGTATGCGCAATGCGAAGCAGTGGACGAATTCGTGCACCGTCGATTGCTGCAGTTGTTCCACGAATATCTGATCTGCGGCGGCATGCCCGATGCGGTACAGGCGTATTTTGCTACGAATGACATACAGCGTACGCGCGCTCTGCAAGGCGGCATCGTGCAGATGTATCGCGAGGATATCTCCAAATATGCCGGTAATCGTTCTCGAACAACCAAGAGGATTTTTGATCTCATTCCAAGTGAGCTAAATGATCAGAACAAGCGTTTCATCGTCAAAGACATCGAGGGGCAGCCACGTCTGAATCGTTATGACAATGATTTTTTGTGGTTGGCTGATGCGTGTGTGGCATTGCCTGCCTACAACGTGGATGAGCCTAGGTATCCATTGAAGTTGTCGATGAACTCTACCAAGTTCAAAATGTTCTTGGCTGATGTTGGGCTGCTGACATATGAGTGCGGTCTGGATGTCGTACGCTCAATGCTGTCGGATAGGCTGGATATCAATTATGGTTCCATATATGAGAATGCAGTGGCACAGGAATTGGCGGCACATGGGCATGGCTTGTTTTTCTTCAAAAATCGCGTGATTGGCGAGTTGGATTTTTTGATTGAGCAAGAAGGGCGTGTAGTTCCGCTGGAAGTGAAGTCGGGCAAATCGTATAAGCGGCATAGTGCGTTGAATAATGCTTTGGCGACGCCGAATTATGGTATCGATCATGCGGTTGTGTTGAGTGAGGGAAACCTTGAAGTGGAAGGCAGGGTGCATTACCTTCCTGTCTATATGGCGGGGCTGCTTGAAAGCGGCAAACGCGCCTTATCTGGCATGATGTGAGTGCTGGTTTGAAGTGTTGCCGATATGCTGACCTTTCCCGTATGCCATGGCGTTGAGCGGCACGTACCGTTACGAGTGGTGAGCGTGGAATCGGAGGTTTTCTTGCCTTCCGCTTATGTAATATAAAGTGTGAACGTTCACGAACTATGGTGTGGGAGAATGTATGACACAGGAAACCGAAGCTTTGATCGCTTCCGATGATGAGCTGAACAGGTTGTTCACGGGCAAGCCGACGCAGTACCGCAAGTCGAAGTCTCTGCCCAACTATACGGGCGAGGCGGCACGTGTCTGTGCGAAGATCAACCGAATCTTCTTCGATGATCCCGACGAGGCGTACCGGCTGTTCCATGAACTCATTCCGGATGCGGGGGAGGGTGTCGAATTCACACCGCCGTTCACCATCGATTACGGCATCGGCTTGACGATCGGCCGCGGAACGTTCATCAACAAGGATTTCATGATTTGCGGCGGCGGATACGTGACTATCGGCGAGGATTGCCTCATCGGTCCGCGTTGCACGATCGCCACGCCGAATCACGCCAAGGATGCGGCCACCCGCTTGGCCGGATGGGAATACGCGTCTCCCGTGACCATCGGAAGCAACGTATGGTTCGGCGCGAACGTGACGGTGACGCCCGGCGTGACCATCGGCTCCAATTCCATCATCGGAGCGGGATCCGTGGTCACGAAGGACATTCCGGAAAACTCCATCGCGGTAGGCAATCCGGCCCGTGTGATTCGTGAGATTCCTGAACACGATCCGGCGTTCGCCGATGTGGAGGGAATCGAATAGCCGGTTCTACGGTCGGGATCAAAATG
>CAVBVU010000104.1:0-6157 GCA_963598975.1 Anaerovoracaceae bacterium | reverse complement strand
TTCGCGGGTGATTTCCTTGACCGCGATCACGGTACCGGTCTCGCCGTGAGGCACGCGCAGCGAGGTGTCACGCACTTCGCGGCTCTTCTCGCCGAAGATGGCGCGCAGCAGGCGTTCTTCCGGAGTCAGCTCGGTCTCGCCCTTCGGGGTGACCTTGCCGACCAGGATGTCGCCGGCTTCGACTTCGGCGCCGATGCGGATGATGCCGCGCTCGTCGAGGTTGGCCACGGCGTCCTCGCCGACGTTCGGCAGGTCGCGGGTGATCTCTTCGGCACCCAGCTTGGTTTCGCGGGCGTCGATCTCGTACTCCTCGATGTGGATGGAGCTGAGGGTGTCATCCTGCACGAGGCGCTGGGAGATGATCACAGCATCCTCGTAGTTGTAGCCGTTCCACGGCATGAACGCGATGAGCAGGTTCTTGCCCAGGGCCATTTCGCCCTTCTGGGTCGCCGGACCATCGGCCAGCACGGTGCCGGCTTCCACGCGTTCGCCGTCGTGGATCAGCGGGACCTGGTTGTAGCAGGTGGTCTGGTTGGAACGCATGAACTTGGCCAGCTTGTAGGAGCTGGTGGTTCCGTCGTCGTTCATGGTGCGGATGATGTCGGCGGACACGTAGGTGACCACGCCCGGCTTCTCGGCCAGGATGACGTCGCCGGAATCGACGGCGGCACGCCATTCCGCGCCGGTACCGACGAGCGGACGCTCGGATTCGATCAGCGGCACGGCCTGACGCTGCATGTTGGTACCCATCAGCGCTCGGTGGCCCTCATCGTGCTCCAGGAACGGAATCAGGGACGCGCCGACGGAGACCATCTGGCGCGGGGAAACGTCCATGTAGTCAACGGAGCTGACCGGAACGTCGACCGCTTCTTCCTCGCCGACGCGGGCAAGAGCCTGCTTCTGGACGAAGTTGCCGTTCTCGTCGAGTTCTTGGTTGGCCTGTGCGATCACGTGCTCGGCATCGCGGTCCGCGGTCATGTACTCGACCTCGTCGGTCACATGGCCGTTGACGACCTTACGGTACGGGGTCTCGATGAAGCCGAACGGGTTGATGCGGCCGAAGGTAGCCAGGGAGCCGATAAGACCGATGTTCGGACCTTCAGGAGACTCGATCGGGCACATACGGCCGAAGTGGGACGGGTGCACGTCTCGCACTTCCATGGAAGCGCGGTCGCGGGAAAGGCCGCCGGGGCCCAGCGCGGACAGACGACGCTTGTTGGTCACGCCCGCGAGCGGGTTGTTCTGGTCCATGAACTGGGACAGCTGGGAGGTTCCGAAGAACTCCTTGATGGTGGCGTTCACCGGACGGATGTTGATCAGGGACTGCGGGGTGATGGCCTCCGGATCCTGGGTGGTCATGCGTTCGCGGACCACGCGCTCCATGCGGCTCAGACCGGTCCTGAGCTGGTTCTGGATCAGCTCGCCGACCTGGCGGATACGACGGTTGCCGAAGTGGTCGATATCGTCGACGTCCACACGCAGGTCGACGTCCTGGCCGTCACGCTTGCCCGGGAACTTGTCTTCGCCGGCGTGCAGGGTGACCAGGTACTTGATCGTGGCGATGATGTCTTCGCGAGACAGGCTGCGATCGTTGACTTCCTTCTCCAGACCAAGCTTGCGGTTGATCTTGTAACGGCCGACGCGGGCCAGATCGTAACGCTTGGTGTTGAAGTAGAAGGAGTCCAGCAGGTTGCGGCCGGCTTCCGGAGTCGGGGTGTCGGCCGGACGGATCTTGCGGTACAGGTCGGTCAGGGCCTCTTCCTGGGTCTGGACGGTCTCCTTGACGAGCGCGTCCATGACCAGCGGATAGTCCTTGAACGCGTCCGCGATCTCATCCTTGGTCATGCCGATGGCCATGAGGAACACGATGGCGGACTGCTTGCGCTTGCGGTCCACACGCACGCCGAGCACGTCACGCTTGTCGATTTCGAACTCAAGCCATGCGCCGCGGCTCGGAATGATCTTCGCGCCGAAGACTTCCTTGTCGGAAGTGCGATCACGATTACGGTCGAAATAGACGCCCGGGGAACGCACAAGCTGAGACACGATCACTCGCTCGGTACCGCCGATGATGAAGGTGCCGTGCGGGGTCTGCAGCGGGAAGTCGCCCATGAACACGGTCTGGGACTTGATCTCGCCGGTGTCGCCGTTCTCGAATTCGGCGTTCACGTACAGCGGTGCGGAGTAGGTGTAATCCTTCTCCTTGCATTCCTGCACGGTGTGACGCGGCTCCTCGAAATACGGGTCGGAGAAGGTCAGGCTCATGGTCTGGGCGAAGTTCTCGATCGGGGAGATCTCCTGGAAGACCTCATCGAGACCGGAGGTGTGCGGCACGGTGTTGGTGCCGTTCTCCAGATCCTCCTCGACACGGCGCTTCCAGCGCTCGTTGCCGATGAGCCAATCAAAGCTGTCGGTCTGTACACCCAGCAGGTAGGGTACATCAATGGGCTCGCGGATGGAGCCGAAGTTCACACGGTCCGACGCCTTGTGCAGATCAATATCATGCTGGTCGGCGCGTGCGATGATGGTGGTGGTGTTCGTCGTAGCCTCAGCCAATGGACGTTCCTTATCGCTCGCTAAATCGTTTCGATATGTTTCCCCGGAAGCGCCCTTCAATGGCCACCATATGCCGATTACGCGGGCGCTTCTTCCTTGTCAGCGTGCCCGCTATATGACACGCATGTACGCAAAGTCAACAGAATAGCATAACCTATAGATTTTCAATCTATGCAACAATCCGCGACGACGCCTTCCAACAACGCCATGCAACGGCACCATGCAACATCACTCGACGGTGATCACCACTGAATCGGACTTCGCGTTCGTCTTGTCGGCAAGCGAAATCTGCGCCGTATACGTGCCACGATCCACCTTCGGCAACGTCGACTGGTCCTCCGCGCATTCGTCGCCAGTGCGCGTACCCGGCCACGTGACCGTCTGCTTGATCTCGTCGCCCTTCGCAAGAAGACGATAATCCGAATCCGCAACGCATACATCGGAACGCCAGACCGTGTCATCACCCGAACGGATCTCCAAAATAACGCCGGAAGTCGAAACATCAACCAGGCAACCAACCTTGCTGGAACCGCTGTATGCCACGGAAGACGTGAAATCAAGGGACCCGCCGACCGCAAAACTCGACGCGGCCGGAGTCAAAGTCAACGAGACGCTTTTCGCATCGCAATCCTGTATGCCGCTCTTCCTCTGCCCGGCCGGAGTGGGAGCCTCCTCACGACTGATCGCATACACGTCGTCATGATGAATCCGATTGCTGATGGCAACCAGTCCACGGGAAAGCGAATACACGCAGAACACCACGAACACCACCGCCATTACAGCGGCAACACCCACGACGATTCGCCTACGACGAAACACATCCTGCTGTTTCGAATCACGTTTCCCGCCATTTTTCATGGAAGTCCTCTGCGCCACGATTCCTCAGTGTACCGTGCGGCGCCTGAAAATCGTCCGCAAACGGCTCAAGGCGATCACTCAGGACGGAAAACGCACACCACCATCGGGCAACATCTCAATCAAGCCATCCTCGTCAAGAGACGCGACGCAACGGTCAAGCTGCACATGTTCCGGCCACAATCCCTCGATCCGCCCACGATCAAGAGAAACCGTGCCATCCGGCAAACCACGCAACGCGTCCAACACCAGCCCACGAACCTGCCGATCCGTTCCCTGAAAGCGCTGACGAGGCCGAGTGCGCCGCTGCCCCAACCCAGGCCGGCCACGTTCCCAAAACAGGCAGATTCCCGAAATCGGACACTGCTCGCACAACGGATGCTTCGCCGCACACACCACCGCACCCAATTCCATCACAGACTGATTCCACACCACCGATGGACGATCGAATCGCCGGCACCTCGCACGATTGTCGTCCGGCAGCACACGCTCAGCCAACGCACGTTCCGCAGCGCTCGCCGCACCTCCCAACGACTCCTCACCGAGAAACACGCGCGAAAGCACCCGACGAACATTCGTATCGACCACCACGGCCCGCAGTCCAAACGCGAACGACAACACCGCGCTGGCCGTATAATCCCCGATTCCCGGCAACGCCGTCAGCTCGTCATACGATTGCGGCAACTCCCCTTGGTACCGCTCGCTCACCACGCGAGCGCACTCTTGCAGACGCAAGGCCCGACGCGGATAGCCAAGCCTGCCCCACGCGGCAATAACATCGGCCTTAGGCGCATTGGCAAGCGACGCCGCGTCGGGCCAACGCTCCATCCACTCATTCCAATACGGCACGACGCGGCTCATCTGGGTCTGCTGGCTCATCACCTCCGACACCAGCACACCCCACGGCGTGGTACGTCCGAACCGCCAAGGCAGATCGCGCGCGCAGGTTCGCCACCATTCAGCGAGCAGAGCATATGCCTCACCACTGCTTTCCACGGCAATATGCGCGGTCCGCGCTGAAATATTCGTGTCGTTCATCGTTCCTATTCTTAGCACTTATGACGAATGAAGCACATGCCAGCGAAGCCTCCAACGCGCAAGCCGCCGAAGCCCAAGTCGAGAAAATGTTCGAATACGGATACCGCAAATCCAACTACGGGCCCGACGAACTGGTGACCGACGCGCACGGCAATCCCATCTCCGTAGTCGACGCAATGCTCAGCGCCGAAGCCGCAGCCAAGGCGGAAACCTCCACACCGCACCTGTGCTACTACTCCCCCCGCATTCCTGGCAACACCGGTTCAGCAATCCGCCTGTGCGCGGTCACCGGAACCATCCTGCACCTCGTGGAACCGCTGGGATTCAACCTGCGCGACACCAAACTCCGCCGCGCGGGCCTCGACTACCACGACATGGCACACGTGGTGCTGCACCCGGATTTCGACAACCTCGTCGAATCCATGCCGGATTCACGCATCATCGCATTCACCGCACACGCCACCAAGCTGTACACGGAAATCGAATACAAGCCGACCGACATTCTGCTGTTCGGCCCCGAACCCGGCAACATCCCCGACCCGATGGACATCATGGCCGGCCCACACGTGGCCGAACAGGTACGACTGCCCATGCGCCCGAGCCTGCGTTCGCTGAACCTGACCAACTGCGCATCCATCGCCATCTACGAAGCCTGGCGTCAATTGAATTTTGCCGGCGGAGCGTGATGAGGAAGCACGGTGTGCTTCCGAGTAGCTCCGCCGAGTGAAGGCCGAAAGGCCCGAACGAGGAAAACAAGAACGACCGGCCTCAGGCCGGTCAATAATTACGGCGTAAGCGCAAAGAGCCCGATCCTCCGTACAGGAAGGCCGGGCTCTTGTCAAAAGAACGTCAGTTCTTGAACGAGTGAATCGGTGCCGGGATGCGTCCGCCACGGGTCACGAACGCCTCGCAAGACGTCTGGTTCACCGGAATGATCGGCGCATAGCCCATCAGACCGCCGAAGTTGGCCATCTCGCCGACGCCCTTGCCTTCAACCGGAATCACGCGCACGGCGGTGGTCTTCTGATTGACCATGCCGATGGCGGCTTCGTCGGCGATGATGCCGGAAATCGTCGATGCGGTGGTGTCGCCCGGAATGGCGATCATGTCGAGGCCGACCGAGCACACGCAGGTCATGGCTTCGAGCTTTTCGATGGTCAGGCATCCGTTGGATGCCGCGTCGATCATGTTCTTGTCTTCCGACACCGGAATGAACGCGCCGGAGAGACCGCCCACGTAGGAGGACGCCATGATGCCGCCCTTCTTCACCTGATCGTTGAGCATGGCGAGCGCCGCGGTGGTTCCCGGAGCGCCGACCTGTTCGAGGCCGATTTTCTCGAGCACTTCGCCGACGGAATCGCCTACCGCCGGAGTCGGCGCGAGGGAAAGGTCGATGATGCCGAACGGAACGCCGAGTCGGCTGGACGCTTCCTGAGCCACCAGCTGGCCGACGCGCGTGATCTTGAACGCGGTGCGCTTGATGGTTTCGCACAGGAATTCGAAGTTCTTGCCCTTGGCCTCGTCGAGTGCGCGGGAGACCACGCCCGGACCGGAGACGCCGACGTTGATCACGGCATCGCCTTCGGTCACACCGTGGAAGCCGCCCGCCATGAACGGGTTGTCGTCCGGGGCGTTGCAGAACGCCACGAATTTGACGCAGCCGTAGGAGTCGTTGTCGGCGGTGGCGTGCGCGATGTCTTTGATGATG
>CAVBVU010000103.1:0-6246 GCA_963598975.1 Anaerovoracaceae bacterium | reverse complement strand
GTATCGGGCATTCCATCGGTGCTCACCTGCGCCACGAACGCGGGGCCCGCAATGATGGGCGACCCGGTGGGAACGGCGTTCGCCCCGATCAACGACCGCGGATCATCGCGACGACTGTGGATCGGATTCGCGGCGCACCCGTTCGGAACGTTGGTCGCCGACGCCGGAGCCGCCAATGCGGTGCGCGGGGGAGCGGCAAGTCTGCTCGCCGCCGGAGTGGTGGAGGTGAAAGGCAATTTCGCCGCCGGAGACGCCGTGTGGATCGACGACGAGGACGGCAACCATCTCGCCAAGGGATTGGCCGGATTCGATTCCGAAGAGATTCCCCAGATGCTCGGCAGGAACACGGCGCAGCTCAAGCGGTTCCTCGGCGAGGAGTACGCGCATCCGCTCGTGCACCGAGACAACCTCGTGCTGGTATAGACGCGCGAATGACGACGGCGCGGACGCGGGCTCGCTGTCGGGTTTTCACACCGGGACGGCCACCTACGGCAAAGGCCGTCCAAAATGTGTCGCGGGAGGTCTTTTTTCTCGCGTGCCGGGGCTAGCATGACAACCATGACTATGGCTGACTGGCAGACACTCTCCGACCGTATCAATCACGTGGCCCCCAGCGCCACCCTGGCCGTCGATTCCAAGGCCAAGGCAATGAAAGCCGCAGGAATCGACGTCATCGGGTTTGGCGCGGGAGAACCGAACTTCCCGACGCCGCCGGCAATCGTCGCGGCCGCGGCGCAAGCGGTGACCGATCCCAAGAACTATCGCTACACTCCGACGGCCGGACTGCCGGAGCTGCGCGAGGCGATCGCCGACAAAATGCTGCGCGACTCGGGTTACGAAGTCGACCCGAGCCAGGTGATCGTGACCAACGGCGGCAAGCAGGCCGTGTACGAGACCTTCCAGATCCTGCTCGACGAAGGCGACGAGGTGATCATCCCCACCCCGTACTGGACCAGCTATCCGGAAGCCGTGAAGCTGGCCGGCGGCGTGCCCGTGGAAGTGTTCGCGGGAGCCGAACGCAACTTCGAACCCGACATCGACGCGATCGAGGCGGCACGTACCGACCGTACGAAGGCCATCATCGTAACCACGCCGAACAATCCGACCGGCGCCGTGTGGAAGAGCGAGACCGTGAAGGCCATCGGCGAATGGGCCGTCGAACACCATGTGTGGGTCATCTCCGACGAAATCTACGAGCACCTCAACTACGACGATGCGAAGACCACGTACATCGGCGCCGCGGTGCCGGCCGTGCGCGACCAGCTGCTCGTGCTCAACGGCGTGGCCAAAACCTATGCGATGCCGGGATGGCGAGTCGGCTGGCTGGTCGCTCCGGCGGAGGTGGCCAAGGCCGCGTCCAAGCTGCAGGGCCACATGACGTCCAACGTGAACAACATCGCCCAGCGTGCCGCGATCGAAGCGGTCTCCGGCCCTCTCGACGCCGTGTACGACATGCGCGCCGCGTTCGACAAGCGCCGTCAGGCCATCGTCGCCGCGCTCAACGACATCGAAGGCGTGAACTGCCCGGTCCCGACAGGCGCGTTCTATGCGTTCGCCGACGTGACCGCGCTGCTGAACAGGCCGGTCGGTCCGAACAAGACCGTGTTCGCGAACACGTCCGAGCTCGCGGCCGCGCTGCTGGACGAAGGCCACGTGGCCGCTGTGCCGGGAGAGGCTTTCGGCGCCCCCGGATACCTGCGATTCTCCTACGCGCTTGCCGACGAGGACCTCGCCGAAGGCATGAAGCGTATGAAGGAATGGGCCGAGGCCTGACGAATCGTTCGCGCGTTTCGATTCGACCTTCTGAAATCGCATGCTGAATTCGTATGCGAAAGATTCGTATACAGAGGGTCCGTTTTTTGGTGACATGCCGGAACGGATCCTCTTTTCATAACTAATTTTCGTTGGAAAATAGCGATTTTCTAAACTTTTCACGAAAATCGATTGGACGAAGTCGAAAATACACGCTATTATTTCGACTTGGCGGTTTTGCCGCTTATTTCTTGCGTGGTTTTTCGCTTAAGAATCCTCGCCAAGCAGGTAAGCAGCGGCAGAGTACACCTAGGGAAGTGGCGCAATTGGTAGCGCAACGGTCTCCAAAACCGTAGGTTGTGGGTTCGAGTCCCGCCTTCCCTGCCAAGCTTCTTACAACAAGCCAAGCGGAGGATTATGATGGCGAAGGCAAATAAAAGCGAAAAGGCCCTTAAGCCGAATATCTTCGTACGCATTGGTTTGTTCATCAAACAGATTATCGACGAACTCCGCAAGGTAGTGACCCCGACCAGCAAAGAGCTGTTCTTCTGGGCCCTCGCCGTGTTCATCTTCGTGCTTCTCCTGATGGCACTGGTCACCGGCATGGACTTCGGTCTGGGCAAGCTGACCTTGTGGATCTTCGGCTGACAGACAACTTGAAGGTGAAACTGCATGACTGACGAAGTGTTTTCCGACAACCTCGACGAAACCGCCGAAGTTTCCGAGACTCCAGAGGCTGCTTTCGAGGCTGAGGCCGCTGTTGAGCAGCTGCCGGCGGAAGAATCCTCCGAAGTGGTCGCCGACGCTGAGGACGTTGCCGAAGAAACCGTGTCTGCTGAATCCGTAGAAGCCGCTTCCGAGGAATCCGAAGAAGAGCAGGACGCCGGCGTCAAGGCGGTTCAGGAATTCTCCAAGAGCCTGCGCACCCTTGAAGGCAAGTGGTACGTGCTGCACACCTATTCCGGCTACGAGAAGCGCGTGAAGACCAACGTCGAATCCCGTGTCGCCAGCTTTGGTATGGAAGACAAGATCTTCCAGATCGAAGTGCCGATGGAAGAAGTCGAGAAGCACACCGAAAAGGGCAAGAAGGTTATCTCCCGCGTTCGTGTGCCCGGCTACGTTCTGATTCGTATGATTCCGGACGAGGACGCACGCCGTATCGTTCGCGAGACCGAAGGCGTCACCGGCTTCGTTGGTCCGACCAAGGACCCGGCGCCGCTTTCCCGCAAGGAAGTCGTTTCCATGATGGCTCCGATGATTGCGTCCGAAGCCCTCAAGAAGGCCGGGGACAAGCCGGCCGCGGCCAGGAAGCGCACGCTTGAGGTCTCCTACGCCGTTGGCGATCAGGTCACCGTCACCGACGGACCGTTCACCACCATGGCGGCCGTCGTCTCCGACGTCGAGCCCACCACTCAGAAGCTCACCGTGCTCGTGTCCATCTTCGGTCGCGATACGCCGGTGGAGCTGGGCTTCAACCAGGTCGAGAAGCTCGCCTAAGCGCACGGCTGAGCAATTAATCTTTCGAAACCCCACTTCGGTGGGGTTTCTTCGTATCGATGCGATCCGGTGCGCGATTCGAGCATGTGACCTGGTGTATGACTTGGTGCGTGACCTGGTACGTGGCCTGGTGCGCATCCGTATAATCCGGCGCACAATGTCGTGCTGAACATGCATAATAGGAAAGCTTGTGTCTGGAGGGCTCCACGTCGAATGAATCGTGTGGCCTGCTAGCACAGCACAGCAATATACGTTGCGGAAGGAACCGGACGCGGGAAACCAACTTCGGTGCCGCTATCACCGCTCCACAGAAAGAAGAACCATACAATGGCTCCTAAGAAGAAAGTCTCGGCGCTTCTCAAGCTCCAGATTCAGGCCGGCAAGGCCAACCCGGCTCCGCCGCTGGGCCCGGCTCTGGGCTCCCATGGCGTGAACATCATGGACTTCTGCAAGCAGTACAACGCTGCTACGCAGGACAAGATGGGCCAGGTCATCCCTGTCGAGATCACCGTCTTCGAAGATCGTTCCTTCACCTTCATCCTGAAGACCCCGCCGGCAACGGATCTGCTGAAGAAGGCCGCGGGCATCCAGAAGGGTACCGAAAACCCGCTGACCCACAAGGTTGGCTCCGTCACCAAGGCTCAGGTCCGTGAGATCGCCGAAATCAAGATGGCCGATCTGTCCGCACGCGACGTCGAAGCCGGCATGAAGATCATCGAGGGCACCGCCCGCTCGATGGGTATCACGGTTACCGACTGAGAGGAGAAGGACAAATGGTAAAGCGTTCCAAGAAGTATCGCGAAGCATCTGAGAAGATCGATCGCAACAACCTTTACACTGCCACCGAAGCCATCGCTCTCCTCAAGAGCATGCCGGAGTACAAGTTCGACCAGACCGTCGAAGCTGTTCTGCGTCTGAACGTGGATCCGCGCAAGGCCGATCAGATGGTCCGCGGTTCCGTGAACCTGCCGAACGGCACCGGTAAGACCGCCAAGGTCCTCGTGTTCGCTCGTGGCCCGAAGGCCACCGAGGCTCTCGAGGCTGGCGCCGACATCGTCGGTGACGATGATCTCGTCGAGAAGGTCGCCGGCGGCTTCCTTGACTTCGACTCCGTCGTGGCTACTCCGGACATGATGGGCAAGGTCGGCCGGCTCGGCCGCGTGCTCGGTCCGCGTGGCCTGATGCCGAACCCGAAGACCGGCACCGTGACCATGGACGTCACCAAGGCCATCAAGGACATCAAGGGCGGCAAGGTCGACTTCCGCGTCGACAAGAACGGCAACCTGAGCTTCCTCATCGGCAAGCTCTCCTTCACCGACCAGGCTCTGGAAGAGAACTTCAAGGCGATCGCCGACGAAGTCAAGCGTCTGAAGCCGTCCACCGTGAAGGGCCGTTACGTCACCAAGGCGACCATCACCTCCACGATGAACCCGGGCGTTCCGGTCGATCCGATGATCGTTGCCTGAGTAAGTCTGCGCGGATGATTGTCTGAGGCAATCGTCTGAACGGTACACTTAGCCAAAACCCCGCATTTGCCAATCGCAGATGCGGGGTTTTGCGTATGGTGAGCCTTTTCCCTTCTTGGGTTCGCAAGCTTCTTCGTATTTGCATCGGTTTTGGGATGGTTGGGTGTGTTGGGTATTCCCATACTGACGCAAACGGGTGTGTTTGTGTCGGTTTGGGGATGGTTGGGTGTGTTGGGTATTTCCGTACTGACGCAATGGCGCACGCGGCACACGCGGCAGTCGTAGACAGTCGGGTCAGAGGTCTCGCATACGGCCGATCGCCAACGCGGTATTGAGCACATAGGCATCGCGCGGATCGGTGGCGTCCCATCCGGTCGTCTCGGCGGCGCGCTTCAGCCGGTATCGCACCGTATTCGGATGCACGTTCAACTCCTTGGCGGTGTTCTCCAAGGAACCGCCGTATCTAAGGAACGTCGAAACCGTCACATACGTGGGATCGTCGGGACTATCCCCACGCAACACCCTGTACACGTTCTGATACAGCTCCTCGCGAGCGTGGTCATCGCCCAAAAGCGCCCTTTCCGGAAGAAGCTCGTCGGCACGCAATGGTCTTGAAGGCGAGGCGAGCGCCGGAGCCGCCTGCAAGGAGAACAACGTCTCGCGCAACACATGGGAAGCGCCGGAAACGTCAGTCCTCGTCGGACTCAAATACACCGGATCGGTCTCGCTGAACGTCGACATGACCGCGGTGCAGGTAACCTCCGGAGTGGCGGCGCCGGTCTGATGCGCCAGAATCAGCAGAAAACGGCCATATGTGCCCACAATCGCATGTTCGCCGCCCAAATCACGCACGGCCTTACGCGCGGCAAAGGAAGCGGCGGCCGGATTCGAGCCGGGCACCCCGCCAATCGCAAAGCATTCAAATTCCCCACGCCATCCGAGCACGTTCATTAGCGACGCGACGCGGTCGTCGGACAATCCTGTCACCAGGCATTCAAAAGCGAGACGTTCAATGGTCGAATCGTCGGTGCGGCCTGCCAGAAGGTCGAGAATATCTGCCTGCTCGGAATTCATAACCATCAAGCTTAGTCGAAAAGTCGCTGCAAGCCCTCATTCGGGCAGTGGCGCTATTATGGCCGCTTATGAGCGTAGTGCAAAAGAAATCCGGCAAAGGCGAGCGCGCGATATCCATACTGAGTTGGACGTTGGCCGTGCTGGCATGCTTGTGGATAGCATGGTGTTGCGCCATCGGCCCGTTGTATTGGGATGATACGGGATTGGCCGGTTTCGGTTGGACCAACGCGCTGTATTTGGCGGTTGCCTTTGCGATTTGCCTTGCGATTCTGCTGGCCCTGGTTCGCTATGGCCATGGCAAGAGGGTGCTTCCCAAGTATTTCGGACGCAGGCACGTCACGTTGCGCGAGGAGGTTGCCGGAACCCCCACCACGGTGCTTGGCATCATGTTGCGTCATTTGCACAACGCGGCACACAGTCGTCCGGGAAGGGTCATGCACGCCGTCATCGTGTGGAC
>CAVBVU010000102.1:0-6387 GCA_963598975.1 Anaerovoracaceae bacterium | reverse complement strand
GTCCACTGGTACGTGCGGTGGCCGCGGCTTGCCGGATTGACAGTCCGATGGTGGCTGCCGCCGCGATGATGGTGACGATCACGATGACCAGTATGTTCCGGCCTTTGTTTCTCGTTACGCTTTTGGCGGCGTTACGTAAGACGAACATGGATGTTCCTTGTGATTGGGAATGGGGATTGTTCCACGCCGTGATATTCGGCGTCTATGCCGATGGTAAAAGTTGTATCTTGATACGCAACAGAATGGACGCTCAGCCTTTACTGAAACATTCCTGAGGATTCTCTGAAAAATTTTGCGTTCTGTGATAAACGCGACATGATCAAGCCATGCGCGAACACATGGTGTTAGGCTAACGCGTATGCCTATTAAAACCGAAGTCATCGCAAACCCGAAAGCGGAACGAATCCGCCGTGTGGCCGAGCTTGCCGATCGCAAAGGACGTAAGCGTTCCGGCCGTTTCATGGTGGAGGGGCCGCAATCGGTGAGGGAGCTGCTTTCCTGTTGTTCCGACATCGTGCAGGATCTGTATGTGGAAGTGCGTTCCTCCGAACCCGACGCGGCGTTTTTGAACCCGACGGTGGCGCAGATGGCCGGCAAGGCCATGCAGGCGGGCGCATATGTGCACAAGGTGACGCATCAGGTCATGCAACAGATGAGCACCGATGCCCAAGGAGTGCTTGCGGTGGCGGGTATGCAGGAGTTTCTCGACTCCATGGCCATCGACGGAGCCTTTGACAGGAAGACGATGGTCGCCGCGTTCTGGCAGGTGCGCGATCCGGGCAATGCCGGAACGGTGATTCGCTCGGCTGATGCGGCTGGATGCGATGGCGTGGTTCTGGTCGACGATTGCGTCGACATCTTCAATCCGAAAGTCATCCGTTCTTCCGCAGGGTCGTTGTTTCATCTGCCGATACTTGCCATGGGGACCGATGAGTTCTTCTCATGGTGCGAAAGCCGTGGGCTGTGCGTATACGCGGCCGATGTCTATGGCACCGACTCCCGGCCTCCGGAATCGTTGACGGGTCTGATCGCGTCGCCCGAATCATTGGCGCAGGACAAGGCGGTGCTCTTCGGCAATGAGGCGCGTGGATTGACTCAGGAAGTGCTGGAACGTACTGATCGCATCGTTTCGATTCCGATCTACGGGAAAGCGGAGTCCCTGAATCTTGGCACCAGCGCGGCGGTGATGCTGCTGAGCTTGGCTATGTCGAGTCATGTTGAAACAATGTGAAGTCGGAAAACGTTGAAATTGCGCGTTTTTCGCGTAAAACAAACGGGAAATTAGAAAGGTATCTCGTGGCAGAAGGTGCGGTATTCGACGCCCAAGCGGTAACCGATGCGGTTGCCGAGGGCATCGCGAAAATCGAAAACGCCTCCAGCATGGAGGAATTGAAAGCCATCAAGACGCAGTACGCCGGCGCGGAATCCGCGATGACTCAGGCCAGCAAGGCCATTGGTGCGCTGCCGAAGGATCAGAAGAAGGAAGCCGGCCAAATCATGGGCAAGCTGCGCGCCGACTTCGGCCGCGCATACGGCACCAAGGAGCAGCAGGTCAAGGCAGAGGAAGAGGCCCGCGCGCTGGCCGCCGAAACCGTGGACATGACCCTGCCTGTCAATCGCAAGCCGCTCGGCGCACGTCATCCGCTGCCAAAGCTGATGGAGGACGTCGAGGATTTCTTCATCTCCATGGGATGGCAGATTTCCGACGGTCCTGAGGTCGAAACCGAGTGGTACGACTTCGACGCCCTGAATTTCGGACCGGATCATCCGGCACGTCAGATGCAGGATACCTTCTACGTCAAGGGAAATCAGGCCAAGGATGCCGCTGGATTCGTCGGCTCCAACATGGTTCTGCGCACCCAGACGTCCTCCGACCAGGTGCGTGGCCTGCTCACCCGCGGTGTGCCGCTGTACATCGCATGCCCGGGCCGCGTGTTCCGTACCGACGAGCTCGACGCCACCCACACGCCGGTATTCCACCAGGTCGAAGCCCTTGCGGTGGACAAGCACTTGACCATGGCCGATCTTAAGGGTGTGCTCGATAAGCTCGCGGTGGCCATGTTCGGTCCGGAGGCCAAGACCCGTCTTCGTCCGAGCTACTTCCCGTTCACCGAACCGAGCGCTGAGCTCGACCTGTGGTTCCCTGATAAGAAGGGCGGCGCAGGCTGGCTCGAATGGGGTGGCTGCGGCATGGTCAACCCGAACGTGTTGAAGTCCGCCGGTCTTGACCCGGAAGTCTACACGGGCTTTGCCTTCGGCGTCGGCGTGGAACGTACTCTGCTGCTGCGCCACGACATCAACGACATGCACGACCTGGTTGAAGGCGACGTGCGATTCAGCGAACAGTTTGTGATGGGGGAGTGATTGACCCATGCCAATGGTTGACATTGATTGGCTCAAGGACCACGTCGAGGTTCCGGAAGGCCTTACATACGAACAGCTTGCCAAGGATTTGGTGAAGGTCGGACTTGAAGAGGAGGAGATTCACACCTCCCAGCTCGTGGGCCCGATCGTCGTCGGTTACGTGGTCGACGCGACTCCGGAACCGCAAAAGAACGGCAAGATCATCAACTGGTGCCACGTCGACGTCGGTGATGAATACAACGAGACCGATGAGAACGGCAATAAGGTACCCCGCGGCATCATCTGCGGCGCGCCGAACATGGCGGCCGGAGAGAAGGTCGTCGTGACCCTGCCGGGCGCGGTGCTTCCGGGTGATTTCAAGATCGAACCGCGTAAGACCTACGGCCATATCTCCAACGGTATGTGCGCATCCGAACGCGAACTGGGCCTCGGAGACAACCACAACGGAATCATCCTGCTTCGCCACTACGGCTTCACTCCGGAAGAGTATGAGGCGCTCAAGCCCGGTGACGATGCCATGCATCTGCTGCATCTGGACGATCCTCTGCTGGAGATCAACATCACGCCGGACCGTGGCTACGCATTCTCCTATCGTGGCGTCGCCCGCGAATACCATCATTCCACCGGTGCCGCGTACACCGATCCGACTGTCGCGTTGAGCGAGAAGGCCCCCATCACGCAGGGGTTGCCGGAAGGCGTCGAGACTGACATCGAAGTGGTTGTGGAAGACAACAACCCGATTCATGGCGTTGTGGGTTGCGACCGTTACTACGCTCGCGCGGTACGTGGATTTGACCCGGCGAGCAGCACGCCGAGCTGGATGCGTCGTCGTCTGATCCGTGCCGGCATGCGCTCCATTTCTCTGGCTGTGGATGTGACCAACTATGTGATGCTTGACCTCGGCCAGCCGATGCATGCCTACGATCTCGACAAGATCGAGGGGCCGATCGTGGTTCGCCGTGCCAACGAGGGCGAGACCCTCACCACGCTGGATGGCAAGAAGCATGAGCTGAGCGTCGAGGATCTGCTGATCACCGATTCCCCGAACGGTGAACGTGGCTCCCGTGTGCTTGGCATTGCCGGCGTGATGGGTGGCCTGTATGGTGAGGTCACTGCCGAGACCAAGAACATTCTGCTGGAATCCGCGCACTTCGACCCGGTGTCGATTGCCCGCTCCGCACGCCGCCACAAGATTCCGTCCGAGGCGTCCCGTCGTTTCGAACGTGGTGTCGATGACCAGCTGCAGCCGGCAGCCGCGCAGATGGCCGCAGATCTTATGGTCAAGTATGGCAATGGCGCTCCGAGCCAGCATCCTACGGATCTCAATACCGTCGCCAACCGTCGCTCCATCCTGTTCAAGGCCAGCGAAGTGGCCCGTGTGGCCGGACTTGATACGGATGTGAACACCATCAGCGATATCCTCACCGATATCGGCTGTTCGGTGGCGGGCGGCGGCAACGGCCAGTTCTCCGTGCTGCCTCCGAGCTGGCGTCCGGACCTGAACGAGCCTTGCGACCTGGTTGAGGAGGTGGCTCGACTCGTTGGTTATGACGAGATTCCCACCACTGTCCCGCCGGCGCCGGTGGAAGGCGAGGTAGGTTTGACCCCCGAGCAGCTGCGCAAGCGCCAGGTGGCCGACGAACTTGCCGAATACGGCATGGTGGAGACCCTGAGCTATCCGTTCGTGGGCGACGAGGATTACAAGAACTTCTCCCTCGATGCGGCCGAGACCAAGAACGTCAGCGTCGAAATCGCCAATCCGTTGGCTGGCGACCGTCCGTTCCTGCGTCGTGACATCATTCCGACGCTGGCCCAGACTATGCAGCGCAATCTGCGCCGCGGTGTGGACAACGTCTCTCTGTACGAGATCGGGCATGTGTATCTGTGGGATCCGAACGCTCCTGCGATTCCGGCTCTTCCGGGTGCCGTGAAGCCTACGGACGAACAGCTTGCGGCTCTTGATGCGGGTCTTCCGGATCAGCCGATGCATGTTGCCGGCATTCTGACCGGCAACGCGGTGGAGACCGGTTGGATGGGAGAACGCCGCGCAGTGGATTGGAGCGATGCGGTTGAGGCAGTGACGCGTATCTTCGATCGCATTGGCGCCGCTCTCGTGCTTGACCAGCCGAAGGCCGAGGATGTTCCCGCCCAGTGGCATCCGGGACGTGCGGCCCGAGTACTGTCCGGCGATGTATTCGTCGGTATGGTCGGCGAGTTGCATCCGCATGTCAACGAAGCGCTGGGCTTCCCGGTCCACTCCGCTGCGTTCGAGCTCGATCTGACGGCCCTGTTCTCCACGCTGAGCGGCAAGCCGGTGCAGGCCAAGCCGATTTCCACATTCCCCCCGGTCAAGCAGGACCTCGCATTCACCGTGTCGACGGACGTGACCGCGGCCGCATTGGAAAAGGTCATTGTCGAAGCCGCAGGTAGTAGCTTGGAGAGCATCGAGCTGTTCGACGTGTTCACTGGCGATCAGCTTGGTGAGGGAATGAAGTCCCTGGCCTACGCGGTGACGTTCCGCGCCCCGGACAAGACCCTTGCTTCCGAAGACAGCGAGGCCATCCGCAAGCGCATTGTGGATGAGGCGGCCAAGTTGGGCGCACAGCTGCGTGCGTGACCATACAAAATAAAGGATGATTATGAACGAGCCGGAACAGATTCAGCCCACTACTGCAAACGAACGTCGGGAGACGGCTGGTGACGTTCCGGTTTCGTCATCTTCCGAGCATGTGACGGATACTCGTCAGCCGGAGTACGGACAGGTCAATCAACCGGAATATGGCGCGATGTCAAACCAATATCCGTCGGGATATGATCCGTATGTTTACGGTGCCCCCGATCCGGAACCGGTGCCCATCGAGAATCAGGCGAACGGGAATCAGGCGCAAAGCTATCCGCAAGGTGTTTCCAATGGCCAACCGTATGCGAACCAGCAGGGGGGATTCCAGAACGGTCAGGGGAACCAGAATCCGTATGGACGCAATGCGCCGTATGGCCAGAACAGTCCATATGGATGGAATCCTTCCGGACGGAATCCGTATGGTCAAAATCCGTACGGCCAAGACCCGTACGGGTGGAACGGGAATCCCCATGCGCAGAACGGGAATCCCCATGCGCAGAACGGTCAGCAGCCGAACATGCGCAGCAACGTCAACCTGAGCGATCCCAATCAGAATCCTCTGTACGGTCGTTGGGATACGTACGCGATTCTTGCTCTGGTATTCGCGCTTCTGCTGCCGGTGCCGGTGGTTCCCGCTGTGATGGGCGCTATGGCGATGTGGCGTACGAAAACCTTCCATATGAAAGGTTTCTGGCTTGGCGTGGCCGCGTTGGTGATTAACGTTCTGTACACCATCGGCATGTTCTGGATGATGGTGCATGGTATCTCCACCAGTGACCTGTATTACCAGCTTTTGCAGGATATGATGGGCGGCACATCGGGAAACGGATCCGACACCCTTTCAGCCTGAGCCATGACGACCTATACAGCGGTGCCGAGTTTGGTGCCGCTGTTTTGTTTTGTCGATTATTGCGGTGTGGCAGTGGTGTCGTGGTCATTATGTGACACGGGTGTAATGTATAAATATACAATGTATTGCATAAAGTGTATGCTGATGGTGTTTCAGTGAGTCAAGGAAAGAGAAGTTACATGGCCAAATACACGGTAGCCGTGGCCGGTGCGACTGGATATGCGGGAGGCGAGGCACTCCGCATCCTCGCGGCGCATCCGGATTTCGAAGTAACATGCGTGGCCGGTCATTCGTCGGTGGGAGACAAGCTCGGCAAACATATGCCGCACATCCCGCAGTTGGCCGATCTGGTGGTCGAAGACACCACTCCGGAAGTGTTGAATGGACATGATGTGATCATCCTTGCGCTTCCGCACGGTGCATCGGGAGCGTTGGCGTCCCATCTTGACCCCGATGCGGTGGTAGTCGATCTCGGCGCCGACCATAGGCTCGAGGAACAGTCCGCATGGGATGAATTCTACGGTGGCGATTTCTACGAGCATTGGACGTACGG
>CAVBVU010000101.1:0-6434 GCA_963598975.1 Anaerovoracaceae bacterium | reverse complement strand
GTACAGGACCTCGTTCGGATCGATCAATTCGGGATGGTCGAATTCGGCGAGGTCCACCCCGGCCTGTTCCGACCAGATCCCGCGCAATTGGGAGAAATAGTCGTCGGCGAGCTGCGCGGCCTGCAGAGTAATCCTCCACCACGTCCCGCATGAACAGCGGATCCCTGCGGAACTGTTCCTCCACCGCTTCCGTGGCCTCGTCAACCAAGGCCTCGATGTCGGATACATAGCCTTGATACGCCCGGTCAAGCAGCCGTTGAAGCTGCCGACGGTTCGACTCCGGAATGTCCAGACTGTTGAGCTCCATCGCCGGCCTCCTTGGATGTTCCCGTGGACGCCAGACGCGCCTTGAGTGACGATGCCGCCAAACTCAACGAGTCCCAGCTCACCGATGAGCTGATAGACCGGATCGTGCGTTCGGAGGAAATCGACATCGACGCTTGGGCCGAACGCATAAAATCCGAAGACCCCATCAAAACCAGATAAGAATTAGGCGCAACGGCATGTGTATCCGGAAGGATAGGACAATTCCGTCGTACATCCGTCCGACATCGAGATGGCGGTCGAGCTGGGTGTGACCGTGCAGGTGTTGTCGGATTACCGGCAGGCGTTGTATGACATGAGCGCGTACGTGCAGCGATGTTGCATCAGGACGCAAAATATGGAATCTGTATCGAGGTTTGGTCACCTCTAGAGACGGCAATGAGCACTGCTGATTACCGGACGGCCGAAACCGTATCCCGCTGAAAGCACGAAGGAAGGCGTCAGCCCCGGCTTATCCGCAGGCCGAGGCTGACACCTTCTTTCACATATCTTCGTTTAGGCTTTGTGCCCGTTGATGATGTCAAGGGCCTCCTGCGCCTGCTCGTGTTTCTTGAAACGCAGGGTGACGTTCGTTTTGAGTCCGGTGCGGGTGAAGAACAGTTCCTTGCAGGATACCATCGCACTGGTAATGTCACTGTAGTAGACGATGTCGGTTCTTTTGACGCCGCCGAAGAAGCCGGTTCTGTCTATTTCGATCCTATTGCCGTAAAGGCGGAATCCTCCGCCATCATAGAGGACGCCGGGTGCCGGAATGAATTTTTTTTCGCCATATCTCTCGTCCTTTCTTCTTTTCAACGGCTCTTGCTTTCATGATAGCGCCCAAGCAGTCCGCGACGTCATAGAATCGGAGCATTAGCAAGAAGAAGAAAATCATCATGGCAATCGTCGCGTGCGCCATCATCGCCGGAATCACCGCGGTAGCGGCATGGCGCAAGGCGCACGGCCCGAGACACAAGAAACGCAAGTGAACCGAGGGGGTTGCGAATAAGCCAACTATCCGCAACCCCCTCCAGAATACCATCGACAGCCATGGACACCAGAAAACTCATGGCGGCGTCCGCCGCCGCCTTCGGCACGGCATCCATCGCGTTCGGACTATCCGGCAAACCACTGCCGGCGGGCCTGTTCGGACTCGCAAGCGGAATCATGGGACTCGCGTGCGGATGGTGGACGGAATGACCGCCCGCTACCTGAGCCTCAAAGAGGTCGGCGAACGCCTCCACGTGAAGAACGCGGCCGCCTACAGGCTGCCGGAGCCGGATGCGCTGATCGGAACGACGCGCGGCTGGCTGTCCGAGACCATCGACCAGTGGAACGCACGGCAAAAAAAGAAACCCGCGTAACTCACTACGCGGGTTTCGACGGCTAATGCCGCAAACACAAAGGGGGTGAATCCCGATGTTGACACTGAAAGGTGCGAAAGGCATCATACGTCGAACGGCAGACGAACAGCGCAACGTGTCCTACATGGACTATGGCACGTTCCTTCGGCAACGAGTACGCCGAAAGAATCACCCCCACTAGGTCATTAGTGGGGGTGGAATGTCACACGGAAAGGAAAACCAATGTGCGATGAAACCCATCTGGTTGGCGCAGTAGGCGTCATAAGACCATGCGACGGCACCATCGTATCAGAGTGCACGGCAGTGTACATGTTCGATGGCGTGCCGCACGTCGAACACACGGTGCGGTTGGGCTAACCGGCTGAACCGTTCCAGGACGGCAGAACGTCCCACGTTTTGCCGCCACGGCACCGTCATACTCGTTTTCTTATCCGGGCGAATCCGTCACGTACCAGTCCGAACATCCACCATGCGGTATCCTCCCGTATCAGCAGACCGGCAACCAGCCACGCCACGCAATACGAAAACATGCCGAGCAACACCTGCGCGCCGCATCCCATCGATAACCCGGATGCATTGCGCAACAGTACCGACAAAACCGAAAACGCACACACATGGCAGCCGGCCATGCGGCCTACCCGTCCCGGATTCACCGCTTTGCGGAGCACGTCCCGGGAATAACGCACTTGCATCGCGAAAATAATGACTTCCGCAACCAGCATCGACGCCGCAGCGCCGGTGGCGCCGAAACGCGAGTCGAATAGGAGATTTCCCACAAGACTGACCGGCACACCCATCAGATTGGCTACGGCAAGCTTGTCCTCGCGGTCAAGAGGCGTGAGGATGCATAATCCCAGAAACGTACTCATACAGGCGAAGAATCCCACCAATCCGATGATGCGCACCGCCGCGACCGCGTCGAGATACTTCTCCGTGGATACCCATACGGTCAACGGCTTGGCCTCCGCCACCAGGTAGCAACACAATCCGAGACACAGATTGCAGACGAATCCAAAGCCTTTGCCGACGAGATCGTAATATTGCCTCATGGAATGCCGCGCATAGTACGACAGCCGTGGCACCAGCACTCCGACGATCGCATTGACCACACTCCAGCACACGCCTTTGAGCTTGGCCGCCAGCTGGTAGAAACCGACCTGCATGTTGTTGGTGGAAAGCATGCCGAGCAGCACGCTATCGAAGAACAGATACATCGACGACGCAATCGATTGCACAGCAAACGATGCGAGCGGTTTTGCGTGGCGACGCATGTGGACAGGTCCCGCGGCACGCAGATCGATCATACTCCCAAGCCGGATCAGATTGAACACGTTGTTGCCGCAGGTCACGAACGCCGTTATCGCACCATAGATCAGATAGTCCCCATCGGCTCGCACGAAAACAAGCATGGCGACGAACGAAAGCATCTTGAACATGACGCTTCGTATGGTGATGTACTCGTATTCCTCCATGGCTTGGAAGAACCACTCCACTCCATAGGAGAGCATCAGCGTACTGACGAGAAACATGAGCATCAACGCCGAAAGCTCACGAAGTCGAGGCACGAACACTATGGCCAGTGCGAAACATGCCAACGTCGTCATCGTGCAGATGGTGATGATGACGAGCAGTTCTTTGACCACGGACACCAGTTGTCTCTTGTCATTGCGGACGCGCGCGCATTCGCGTATGCCGTAGGTCGGTATACCCACCAGACAGATCGCCGACAGCCATTGCGAGATGTTCTGGGCGAACGTGACGTTACCATAGCCTTCCACGGAAAGCGTTCTGGTGATGTACGGAATGGTGATGATTCCGATCAGCATGTTGGATGCGGTCAGAATCGTGTTCATCACCGCATTGAATTTCACGGAATGGACGAAACGCATAACCACCCCACTCAGCTCAAGGCCTTGTCATGGTGACGTTTGAACATGACCAGCGTCCGTCGGTACAAGGCGGGTGAAAGACACAGCAACAGCATTTGCGCACGCTTGGTTTTTGGAATCTCCCGCAGTTTCATGACACGAGGCATTGACTCTCGTACAAGGGCGACGGCACGCCGTTCGAAATCCGCCCACCGTCCACGCTGCCCTTGCAAAACGATGTTGTTGTAAGTGCCGATCGTCGCGATGAGATGGCCGTACAGCATGTAGTCATACGATTGTGGATATTTGGCTCGCACTAGTTCCAGCGCGGCGCGGGTTTCGTCGCTTTGCGCGGTGGTGATGCGCAGACGCAACGTCACTTGTTCGTGCAGATGGTAGTAATACTTCGGAACGGAATCATAGATCAACGTTTCGGCCTTATCAATCACACGGAACGTGACGGGGTAATCCTCGCCGCTGCGTCGTTCCAACGGAAAGCGTATATCGTCGAACAGTTCACGCCGATAGAGTTTGTCCCATACCGCCACATAAAAATATCCGGGTAGATTCACGTATTTGAAGGCCTGCTCCGAAGTCATGCGAAAACGACACTCGTTCGCGTACGGCACGTACGGCTTGCCGTCCTCCCCTACCAAGCTGGTTCCGACGATGGAGATGTCCGCCTGTTCGCTCACCAGGTTCCGCAATAGCGTTTCGTACATGTCTTCGGCGATACTGTCGTCCGAGTCCACAAATCCGAGATATTCGCCCCGCGACGCTTCGATTCCGGCGTTGCGGGCTGCGGACGGACCGCCGTTGCGTTGGTGGATGACACGGATTCTGGAATCCCGGGCTGCCCAACGGTCGCATAATTCCGGGCACCTGTCCGGCGATTCGTCATCCACCAGAATGATTTCAAGGTTACGGTGAGTCTGCTTCGCGATGGATTCCACGCACGCGTCCAGAGACTCCTCAACACCATACACCGGAACAATCACCGAAATCAGAGGCTGAGCATCGGGCATGCCCTCTCCTTTCCCATCATCCGTTTCCCAACCCCGCTCAGAAGAACGTCCTATAAGGCAGCACGCCGAAATTTCCCCTGATGTAGACCTGTCTATAGCACACAAGGAACGACGCGATTAGGACCAACAGCTCCACCGCAATCTGCATGCGCTTGCCCAACGTGGCAAGCAAAGCCGTCAACAGCCAGATGAAGAACATGGTGAAGAACACGGACACACGGCTCAGCGTGCCGACACCGGCAAAGGCATCGGACACGACCACATAGACCAATGCGCCGGCCAACAACAGATCATCGCGCTCGCAACGTGCGATTCCGCTTGCATCATCCGCTCCGCCGGCACGTTCGTTTCGTTTTCTGCGCCACATATAGACGATATAAACCACCGATAACGTCAACGTGTACGCCATCAACGACACCGACGTTCCGGTATTGTCCATCAACGAGTCATGCTGGTAGTGACGGTATTTGGGAATGAAACCGGCAATCCAGGAAATGATTCCACCGTAGTCGAGGAACTGCATCAGGAACGCCGCAACGACCGCCGCCGCAGACTGAAATTCGAAACGCTCGGATCGCGCCCACCGTCCTATGAGCGGGACGAGCAGCACCACGATGGCCGTGATATGGAAGGTCATGGCAAGCAACACCAACCCCAACGCGGACTTCCGACGTCTTCGCTCGTACAGCATGAAGGCAAGCAAACACAAGGCTGCCGCAATGTATTGGCGTGAGATGTTCATCGCCATGAAGAACATGCGTGTTCCGAAAATCATCAGGCAGGAGAAGCCCCACCATCGTTTCTCGACGTATCGGTAGATGAATAGTCCGATGGCGCCATACAGCAGAAGGCTTTCCAAGACGAACAGCACGGTATAGGTCACGCCCGACCAATGTACGGCACTGTTCAACAGGCAATAGCCGGCCTCGAAACCGTATTCGAGACATCTGTCGGAATGTCCGATCAGCCTCGCATACATGGGACCGTCCGTACCGACGTCGCTGGAGCGCAATCCGGAAACGATCGCCGTCATCGTCAGCATCACGATCAGGCCAAGGCATCGGATTTGCTGCAGTTTCGGCATCCGCATGAGCAGACACACCACGCAGCAGGCCAGAATCAGCATGCCGTAGACCATGTCAACCTCTCGTTCCCGTCAAACTCTCCGCACCTTTAGAATCCTATCCAACGGTAATGTCCCCGATATAGCCTGCAAAACATGGCGAATATACGTTCCCCGGACATCACGCAATACGCCGCCGTACGATCCTTCAACCGGGCACCCGCATCATCACGAACCAAAGCGGAATATCGCTGGATCTCCTGCCACAGGGCTCTCTCGTTATCCTGTTCACGACGGCCCAGTGAAGCGTACACCGTGCACAGCAAGGCGAGACATCGCGATGCGGTCTCCTTGCCGAGTTCGGGATGCCACCGCAGCATATTCTCATACAATCCACGCGATACCTGGATCGCGGACTTCGTTTTCTCGTCATGGAGCGCGTCGAGATTCCCCATGATGCCCGAACGTCTACGCCTGTACGCATACAGATTTCCGTGCACCAGCGCGCTGCCGCCCGCCTCATGTATGAAACGGTATACCGTTGCCAGATCCTCATACAGCAGATTTTCCGGGAACACCTTGCCATCAACCGCGGCATCGAACAGCACGTCTCGACGGCATAATCTTGCTTGAGCCCCGCAATTGATTCGTTGGCGCAGCAACGCTTTCTGAACGGCTACTTCGTCCATGACCTGCACGTTTTTCCCGCCGATCCGCACAGGCTGCGATTCCCGACCATCATGCAATCTGCAGTCATGGCCGTCACGGAACGGTTTGAGATGCGCAAGAGACACGCAGGGCATGCCGGTTC
>CAVBVU010000100.1:0-6435 GCA_963598975.1 Anaerovoracaceae bacterium | reverse complement strand
ACGCATTGGTGAGCAGGGGTTCCAGCGTCTGGGCCTTGCGTCCCCAGAGGATGGCCACCAGCGGTTTGACGCTTCCGTCTGGATTGCGGCGGTTGTTGAGCGCCTGTATGGCGGCGTCCGTGACGAGTTCCCAGCCTTTGTCCTGATGGCTTCCGGGTTTTCCCGGCTGCACGGTCAAGCATCTGTTGAGCAGCATGACACCTTGATCCGTCCATGGGGTCAGATCCCCGTTGACCGGCATCGGAACGCCGAGATCGTCCATCAACTCCTTGTATATGTTGGTCAGGCTTCGTGGAATCGGTTTCACGTCCGGCGCCACGCAGAAGCTCAGTCCCACGGGATGTCCGGGCGTGGGGTAGGGGTCCTGCCCCACGATGAGCACCTTGATGCTGTCGAACGGAATGGTGAAGGCTCTGAGGATGTTCTTGCTGGCGGGAAGGTAGGTGCGTCCCGCAGCGATCTCCTCCCTGAGAAAATCGCCCATAAGATGTACTTGCGGCTCAACGTCGGCGAGTGCCTGCGCCCAGCCCGGTTCCACGAGTTCCTTCAACGGTTTGATATGCGTCATTCCTACACTGTACGACGCCGCGCGTGCTCCTACCGAATTTTCCTTCAACGCATCGCGTCCTGTCTTTGAGCGTATCCGATGCTTGTGCGCTGACTGTGGTGGCCGGTACACTGTCAAGGTAAGTGTGTGAGAAACGAGGTTGCGATATGGCTCAGAAGGATGAGGAAACTTACGATTCCTATCAGAAAGACGCGTTTGACAATCCTCCCGCGGGTCCCATGGGAGTTCACCGTGGGGCGCGTTCCGTCGCGTCACGTGTCACGCCGTATGTGATCGTCGTCATTGCGGCGTTGCTCGCAGGCCTGTTGTTCTGGGGAGTCTATTCGGGTGAGCTGGGCAATCTGAAGATGCCGTGGTCATCATCGCAGAGCACCACTTCCTCCGATTCCTCTTCTTCCGATAGCTCTTCTTCCGATGGTTCGGACACATCCAGTGACGCTTCGTCCGATACTTCCTCCGACGCTTCCTCCGATTCGTCCGGCGACGCTTCGGCGAACGATGCGAATTCGGATGCGGCATCGACGGATGAGGCCCAGCAGTCGGATGCCAATGCGAACCAGACGGTGAACCTCAACACCGAAGTGCGTGTGGTGAATGCCACTTCGACCAACGGTTATGCCCAGAGCAAGGCGGACGCGTTGACCCAGGCCGTTTACACGACCGTATCCGCAAGCAACCCGACCGGCAATGTGCCGTCACAGACCGTGGTCTGGTATCAGAACGAAACGGACAGGGCCACCGCCGAGAACGTTGCTCAGACCTTGGGTATTTCGACGGTGGAGCAGACGGATGGTCTCGTGACCCCGATCGTCGTTGTCTTGCTTGACTGAAAGCACTATGTGAAACGCATGTGAGATTGTTGGTCCCCGAATCTGACGATTCGGGGACTTTTCGTTGTCATGTCAAGGAATTTCAATGTTTATTCGATTGCGGGCGGAGATGGAATTCTTGCTGACGGCGCAAAGTATGGGCCCGAGGTTGGCACTCTCGCCATGAGAGTGCTAATCTGCACAATTAGCACTCGATGAGTGAGAGTGATAACCGGCAGCTGACGGCTGGTCCTGGCTTGGCTCTGAGAGTGGGAATAACACCGTGTAGCCATATGTGGAGGAACAATGGCAAAGATTATTGCATACGACGACGAAGCTCGTCAGGGAATGCTCGCGGGCCTCGACAAGCTCGCCGACACCGTCAAGGTCACCCTCGGCCCGAAGGGCCGCAACGTGGTTCTCGACAAGACCTACGGTGCTCCGACCATCACCAACGACGGCGTCTCCATCGCCAGGGAAATCGACCTCGACGATCCGTACGAGCGCATCGGCGCCGAACTGGTCAAGGAAGTCGCCAAGAAGACCGACGACGTGGCTGGCGACGGCACCACCACCGCTACCGTGCTTGCCCAGTCCCTGGTGCACGAAGGTCTGAAGAACGTCACCGCCGGATCCAACCCGATTGCGCTGCGTCGTGGCATCGAGAAGGCTTCCGAAGCCATCGTCAAGGAACTCGTGGCCGCGGCCAAGGACGTTGAGACCAAGGAACAGATCGCCGCGACCGCAACCATCTCCGCAGCCGATCCCGAGGTCGGCGAGAAGATCGCCGAAGCCCTCGACAAGGTCGGCCAGGATGGCGTCGTGACCGTTGAGGACAACAACCGCTTCGGCCTGGATCTCGACTTCACCGAAGGTATGCGTTTCGACAAGGGCTACATCGCTCCTTACTTCGTGACCAACGCCGAAGACCAGACCGCCGTGCTCGAAGAGCCGTACATCCTCCTGACCTCCGGCAAGCTCAGCTCCCAGCAGGACGTCGTCCACGTTGCCGAACTGGTCATGAAGACCGGCAAGCCGCTGATGATCATCGCCGAGGACGTCGACGGTGAGGCTCTGCCGACCCTGATCCTGAACAACATCCGTGGCACCTTCAAGTCCTGCGCCGTCAAGGCTCCGGGCTTCGGCGACCGCCGTAAGGCCATGCTGCAGGATATGGCCATCCTGACCGGCGCCCAGGTCGTTTCCGAAGAGCTGGGCCTCAAGCTCGACTCCATCGACGCATCCGTGCTCGGCACCGCCAAGAAGGTCATCGTCTCCAAGGATGAGACCACTATCGTCGCCGGTGGCGGCTCCAAGGAAGACGTGGCCGCCCGCGTCGCCCAGATCCGTGCTGAAATCGCCAATACCGATTCCGATTACGATCGTGAGAAGCTGCAGGAACGTCTGGCCAAGCTCGCCGGCGGCGTCGCGGTCATCAAGGTCGGTGCCGCAACCGAGGTCGAGGCCAAGGAACGTAAGCACCGCATCGAGGATGCCGTTCGTAACGCCAAGGCCGCCATCGAGGAAGGCTTGCTGCCGGGTGGCGGCGTCGCACTGGTCCAGGCTGCCGCCAAGGCCGAGAACGACGTTCAGCTCGAAGGCGACGAAGCCACCGGTGCCGCTATCGTGTTCCGCGCCATCGAGGCTCCGATCAAGCAGATCGCCGAGAACGCTGGTCTGTCCGGCGACGTGGTGATCGACAAGGTTCGTTCCCTGCCTGACGGCCAGGGTCTGAACGCGGCCACCAACGAATATGAGGATCTGCTGGCCGCCGGCGTCACCGACCCGGTCAAGGTCACCCGTTCCGCTCTGCAGAACGCCGCTTCCATCGCAGGCCTGTTCCTGACCACCGAAGCCGTGGTCGCCAACAAGCCGGAACCGCCGGCGGCCGCTCAGGCAGCTGGCGCCGACATGGGCTACTGATCGAAAACGATCTCATGACCCATCGCTGAGCGATTAGGCGATTGAAAGCCCGCTTCCCAAAATGGTTGCAAACCAAGGGGAGCGGGCTTTCGCTATGCGGGGTCGTAAACGATTCGCGAAATCCAGTACGTTGGAAGACTGGCGCGCATGCGCTTCGCCCCTGCGTTCACTGCGAGAAGAGACGTGATGCCTGCATCTCCGTATCGGCATACAGCGTGGACGCCTGCATGAGGGCTTGCTGAATCGATTCAAGCGACCGCTCCATCTGCTGTTGCGCGGCCCGCCACTGTTCGGCAACGGCGTTGAACTGCGTTGCTGCTCCTCCCCGCCACACGCTCTGCAGATTGTTGAGATTGCCGTACATGCCTTGAACGGCTTGCCTGATGGATTGGATGGAAGCGTTCACCGCGGCGCTTGACGATTGAATCTGTTCGGAATCCACTTGGTATTGAGCCATGATGTCGGTCCTTTCTTCTTTGAACGTAATTGGTTTGCTGCACGCTCGTGCTTGACGCAACCGAACGGTAATGTGGACCATATGTCAGCAGTGAACGTGAGCAGCGGGAAAAAGACGGTTGTGGTCGGAGAATCACATGAAAAGACGTTCGTCGGCGTGTCGGTCAGGGGGAGGGGCGCTTCGAATCGTTGGGGCAACGCCCTTGTAGCGCTATTCGTGGCGCTGATGTGCCTATGCACGACGATGTGGATAACTCCGTTCGGTTATGCCGACGATGATTCGGGGAGCGGAATGACCATCACCGACAACATCACGGATACCGAAAATCTGCTTGGCTCGAACGTGGCCGAGATAACGGACGCCATCGAACAGACGAAGAACGATACGGGCGTGACCGTTCGACTGCTTTACCTGGCGAGCTTCAACAGCGATCAGGAACCTGACGAGTGGGCAAGTTCCCTGTTGGAATCCCTTGATCCGGATCCCAACACGGTGCTGCTTGCCGTGGCCTCGAACGACGGCAACCTGGTCGTCGCAGTCTCGTCCAATTCGGATGAATGGCTCAAAAAGACGTCGACTGTCGAGGCGCTGTCCGACGCGGCGCAGAAACCACTGATGGAATCCACTCCGAATTGGGCGAAGTCGGCCACCGACATGATGGACCAGATCGCATTGGAAAACCAGACGTCAACGTCGTCGCATATGAAATGGCTCGGCATCGGTGGCATGATCGCGGTTCTGGTTTTGCTGGTCGTGGTGATAATCGTGTTCCACATACTCAGGAAGCGCAATAAGTCGTTGAAGCGCCGCAGGCGCTCGAAGGGGCGTCATTCGGGTTACGCGGTACAGGAACGCTCCAAGGATGGCAAAGCGGCGCCTAAGAAGACGGCGAAGGCTGATGATAAGGCCAAGACGGACCCATCCGAAGCGGGTTCGAAGGATGAGGATGCTGCGCCTATGCAAGATTCAGAATCCGTTCAGGAAACATCCAGTGAAGAGCGGGATGCTTAAAGGCATGAGTAAGCCTATTGAAGCATCCATTGTTGTTGTAGATGATGAGCCGTCCATCCGCGAGCTCTTGGTTGCCTCCCTGCATTTCGCCGGTTTCGAGGTGAACACCGCCGCGTCCGGTTCCGAAGCCATCGAAGTGATCGAACGCCTGCAGCCCGATCTGATCGTGCTTGACGTGATGCTTCCGGACATCGACGGCTTCACTGTGACCCGCCGCATCCGTCAGGAAGGAATCGCCACACCGGTGCTGTATCTGACCGCGCGTGACGATACGCAAGACAAGATCATGGGACTGACCGTCGGCGGCGACGACTACGTGACCAAGCCGTTCAGCCTTGAGGAGGTCGTGGCGCGCATCCGCGCGATTCTGCGCCGCACCCAGGAGCAGATCGAAGACGATCCGATCATTCGCGTCGGCGACCTTGAAATCAACGAGGACTCCCACGACGTCTCCCGTGCCGGACAGCCGATCGATCTGAGCCCGACCGAGTACAAACTGCTCCGCTACCTCATGGACAACGAAGGCCGTGTGCTTTCCAAGGCGCAGATACTCGACCATGTGTGGCAATACGACTGGGGTGGAGACGCGGCCATCGTCGAATCGTACATCTCCTACCTTCGCAAGAAAGTCGACGGCATCGTGGTGGAAGACGAGAACGGCGAATCCCACAAAGTGACACCGCTGATCGAGACGAAGCGTGGCATCGGTTATATGATTCGCGCTCCAAAGAACTGATTCGGATTCGAACATGAGCCAAGATGCCACCCCGATGGTCCCCATGGCCGCCCAGCCTGCGCCAAACGGGGATCATGAAACGCAGCAGAAGTCGGTCAAACCGAAGCGCCCATCGCCCTGGAAGCGATTCGGACGGAAAGTGGACGCGATTCCGCTCAGCACCAAGCTGGTGACGTGCATCATCGTGCTGCTGGCCGTAGGGACCATAGGCATCTCGTTCTCCATCCGCACGTTGGTGGGCAACTATCTGCTGCAGAAAACCGACACGCAGCTGATCAACCAGGCCCAGATGATCTTCAACAGCATGGATTCGCTCGATACCAATACGAGCGAAGACGGTCGAAGCCTGATGAACACCTACTATGTAGAGGTGCGAGACAGCAACTACAAAAGCACGGGTGTGGGCTCCGTACCCATGCTCATGGACGGAGTCGTGTCGGAGCCGAGCCTGCCTGCGGACGGCAGCATCGACGGTGTGACGCTGGGACAGCCCTTCACCACAAAGGCGGTGGTGCACGTGACCACCAGCCGCACGGCCGACCATTCCATCATGCAGGCGGCGCAGGCTCCCTGGAGAGTCGTCGCGCTGCCGTGGGGCGAAACCGGCAAAGACGGCCAGGTGAAGAACAGTGGCGTGGTCTTCATCGGATTGTCCCTCAGCGACCAGATCGATACGGCCGACACGCTGACACGCTTCTGCGCGATGGTGGGCATTGCGGTGGTGCTCATCGGAGCGGTCATCGGAACCATCGTCGTGCAGAGCACGCTCGCACCGCTCAAGCGCATCGAAAAGACCGCGGCGAAAATCGCGGCCGGTGATTTGAGCCAGCGTGTGCCGGAACGTCCGGAAAACACGGAGGTCGGCTCATTGTCGGTGTCGCTGAACGCCATGCTGACGCGCATCGAGGAAAGTTTCCACGCGCAGGAGGAG
>CAVBVU010000099.1:0-6550 GCA_963598975.1 Anaerovoracaceae bacterium | reverse complement strand
CGGTGCCGAGGTCAAGCTCGAGGTATTCGGAATACTGCGGTTCCACGTAATTCGGATCGGTGGTGTCTCCCCACAGCTTGTTGGCCTTGGCGTAGGCTTCGACGAGTGCGATCTGCTCTTCGGAACGTCCGGTCAGTCGCAGGTAGTCGAGGGTGACTCCGTCGATCGGGAAGATGCCGCAGGTGGAGCCGAATTCCGGTCCCATGTTGCCGATGGTAGCACGGTTGGCCAGCGGCACGGATGCGATGCCCTCGCCGTAGAATTCGACGAATTTGCCGACTACGCCGTGCTGGCGGAGCATGTCGGTGATGGTCAGGACCACGTCGGTTGCGGTGACGCCCTCCGGGATGGATCCGGTGAGCTTGAATCCCACGACGCGCGGCACCAGCATGGATATCGGCTGGCCAAGCATGGCCGCTTCGGCCTCGATGCCGCCGACGCCCCAACCGAGCACACCCAGACCGTTGACGGTGGTGGTGTGCGAATCGGTGCCGACGCAGGAGTCGAGGTACGCCAATTCGCATCCATCCCCGGCGGCCTTGGTCATGATGACCTTCGCCAGATATTCGATATTGACCTGGTGGATGATGCCGGTTCCAGGCGGCACCACGCGGAAGTTCTTAAATGCCTGCTGTCCCCAGCGCAGGAACTGGTAGCGTTCTCCGTTGCGCTGGTATTCGATGTCCATGTTCTGCTCGACGGCATCAGCCACACCGTACTTGTCGATCTGCACGGAATGGTCGATGACCATATCGGACTGCACCTGCGGATTGATCACTTCCGGATCTCCGCCCAGTTCCTTGACCGCGTCACGCATGGTGGCTAGGTCAACGATGCACGGCACGCCGGTGAAGTCCTGCATGACCACGCGGGACGGCGTGAACTGGATCTCATGACTCGGCTGCGCGGCCGGATCCCAATCCAACAATGCCTTGACATGATCATCGGTGATGTTGGCGCCGTCGATATTGCGTACAAGATTCTCGACAAGGACCTTCAGCGAATACGGCAGATGATCGATGCCCGGCAGATCTGCGATGCGGTAATACTCATAATCCTTGCCGTCCACCTTCAGGGTGTCGAGCTGGTCGTCGCGCACAGACATGCTACCTCCGAGCTTTAGTGGCTGTATAACAGCAGCTGATTATCCGCCGCCAACGATACAGCCACGTTAATTCAGCTCTGGCGTGTCTTCTTGAAGTATGGGACAATGCCCAACACCTTCGGCACAAGCCACAGACACGCCATGAACATGATCGCCGAAAACACAAGCGCCATGACCGTGGCGACGAGCATCTCCCCCATTGGTATGACGAGAGCGAAGAACCGCGCCACGATCGGCACGAACATACCGGCCACGCCGATCACGGCGAAGCCGATCACCAACAGCCCCCTCCATGAATTCAGCGGTCGCGCCACCCGCGCGAGCACAAAAATACCCATCATGAACAGAATGGTCACATTGACGCCTCGCAGCATGGTCAATTGCGCGGCGGAATGTTGGGCGTCCCAATGCATGGACATCGGCAGCAGCAACGATGTGCCGAGAATCGACAGGCCCGTGGCGATTCCGCAAGGCAACGCGAATTCCACCACACGCTTCAAAAAGCCTGGAATATACCGTCTCGTGTTTGGAGCCAGCGCCAGGATGAACGCCGGCGCGCCTATCGTAAGACCGCCAACATACGTGATATGGCGCGGCAGGTACGGAAAAGGAATCTGCATCAACACCACACCAAGTGAGATTATCGCGGAATAGACGGTTTTGACCAGAAACAGGCCGGCCACACGCTCCATGTTGGCCATCACCTGACGCCCCCGAGCCACCACATCCGGCAGATGCGAGAACTTCGAATCGACAAGCACCACCTGGGCGACGGATTTGGTTGCCGGAGCCGCGTTGCCCATGGCGATGCCAAGGTCCGCCTCCTTGATGGCGAGGGTGTCGTTCACGCCGTCGCCGGTCATGGCCACCACATGATTCGTATGGTGCAACGCCCGCACGATCGCTTTTTTCTGCTCCGGCAGCACACGTCCGAGCACGTCCACATGCTCCAGCATTTGCGCAAGACGTTCGATGTCGTCAGGCAGTTCACGAGCGTCCATATACACAGGTTCCCTGTCTGCGGTCAACCGGACTTTACGCGCGATCGCCCCCACCGTGACCGGATTGTCTCCCGAAATGATGCGGCAACGCACTCCCTGCTCACGGAACCAGGCAAGCGTGGTCTCGGCATCATCACGAATGCTTTCCGCGCACAACACCAAAGCAGCGGGCTTCGACGACGGTTCAAGCTTCGGAACGGTCTCATAATCGGACGAGGCATCGCCGCCATACCGGGCAATCAGCAGCACGCGATTGCCATCATCGGCATACTCGTTCACACGCTCCAGCACATCGGCATAATCGCCATCCAGTTGAGAAAGGATGATTTCCGGCGCTCCCATCACCCATACCGTGCCGTCGTACGAAACCGAACTCCATTTTCGTGAGGACGAAAACAGTACGCGGGCTTCGACCGGACCATCCACGAATCCTTGCTCCCACAGTTCGGCCAGAATCGCCTGCCCCGTACCGTTGGGCTGTTCCTCATTCGACAGATCGAACAACGCCTGTTTGACGGATCGCTCATCCATCGACCCGTCAAGCATCTCCACTCGATTCAGCCGTATTCCGCCATCGGTAATCGTTCCGGTCTTGTCGAGATTCAAACAGTCGACGCGTGCGAGCGTCTCCACGGACTCAAGTTCCTGCACAAGGGTGTTCTGTCTGGCCAAACGCATTGCGGCGAGCGCGAAATTAAGGGAAGTGAGCAGCACGAGCCCTTCGGGGATCATGCCGACGACCCCCGCCACGGCCGACACCACCGCGGAACGCCATTGTCCTGAGGAAATGGCCGCGTTCCATCCGCCGACCGTATTGATTTGCGACCATATCAGCAGTATGCACAACGGAACGACCAGGAAGGTCATGAATTTCAGGATGGTGTTGATGCCTTTGTTGATGTCTGAGACGGTTTTCTTGTAGACTTTCGCCTGTGCGGTGAGCGTGGCCGCATAGCTGTGCTCGCCCACCGCATTGACTTTCACAAGGGCGACGCCGGAGACGGCCGTGGATCCCGAATACACCTCGTCATCTTCGTTCTTTCGAACGGTGCGCGATTCACCGGTAAGCATGGACTCGTCCAATTCAAGTCCCCATGTGTGCACGATCAGCGCGTCGGCCGGAACCTGTTCGCCGGATCTGATCCACAGGAGATCGCCAAGCACGATCTCGTCGTGCCGCACTTCCACGTTCTTGCCGTCGCGGCGCACGAGATAATCGGAGGCCACAAGAATCGACAGTTTGTCGAGCGTCCTTTTGGCCTTCAGCTCGGTGACAATGCCAATGCCCGTGTTAATGAGGATCACCACTCCGAATACGGCGTCTTTCCAAGATCCCGTCGCCAACACCATGAGCATGGCCATGAAGATGATGCCGTTGAACAGGGTGAACACGTTGGCGCGCACAATATCGGCAAGGGACCTTGATGTGGATGATCCGACTACGTTGATCCGTCCGCTTTGCGCGAGGGCCTCAACTTCACCGGAAGTCAGCCCTGATTCCTCGACAATCGGCACGGATTGGATTTCACTCATACTGACAGCCTACCGTGTTCCCTCCGTTTTTCGCGAAAGGCCAAACGATTACAATGATTCTTTTGGGCGGCATAAAGTTTTCCGTGGTTCTCCCGATTCTTGACCGTCCTGCCTCAGATGTCCTCAAATGTCATTGGGTCACGGTGGTGACGAACATCTCACGTTCGTGGGCATCGTTGTTAATCAGCGTCACGACGGCGTCGGCGAGCGGAACGGCATCGGTCATGCGATCATTGACGGTAAGCGTGGCCGCATAGAGCACGTCGTCATCCGGAACGCTGACAGGATTGAGCAACGCGACCGGAATTCCTGCCTTCCTTGCGGTCTCGAGCGCTTCGTTCCAAGCGTCGCGAGTATCGTCCGTCACATTGATTCCCGAAACAATGATGATATCCGCTTTGCGTTGGGACATGTCGCGAACGCCCTGCTGTGCGGTACGCTGCTCATCATCGGTGCCGGAAACGGTGATGTAGATCGGCTTGAGTTTGCCGGATTCCATGGCGTTCATGGCCATGGAATCCGCATCCGTGTCCGAAGAACCGATCAGAGCCACCGTCACGCTGGCTCGATCCTCCTCACTATGGGATACGGTCGTGTCGGATTTCTGACTGTCTCCCACTGCGGAACCATTGGGAACGCATCCGGCCAGAGCCCCAAAAGAAAGCGCCGTGGCAAGCATCATTCCCAACGTACGACGCATGCGGCCGCCGGTGTTCACTGAATCGTTCTCCTGAACAGCGCCACCGTTTCCACATGATGCGTCATCGGGTAGATGTCGAAAGCGTGAATGTCCGCCAGCTCGTATCCCAACGACACGAGGGTGGCCGTATCACGGGCAAGGCTGGCTGGATCACAGGCGATGTACACCACGCTGCGTGCCTCGGACTGTGCGATTTGACGGCATACCTTGGCTCGGGCTCCGGCACGCGGCGGGTCGAGGACCACCACATCGGGCCTGCTCAGATCATTGCGCACGTTGGCAAGGGTTTTGGCCACGTCTCCCACTCGGGCATCGACGTTGCCCAAATGTATGTGTCGCAGATTTCGCTGTGCGCTTTTCACCGCGGTCTTTCCACCTTCGACGCTCAGCATGCGCGTGCGTTCCGCACTCAACGTGGCCAACGGCAGCGTAAACAGGCCCGATCCGGAATACAGGTCCCACAGGCACGCCGATTTGGCTCCATCGAGTTCGCCACGGACCAGGGAAACCACATGATTGGTCAATGCGATGGGTGCGTGGCGATGCATCTGCCAGAATCCGCCGGCGTCAACGGCATACTCGAACTCATGCCCGTCCACCGTCACCTTCTCCGTGAGTTCACGGTTTCCGGCAACCACCTGGCCGTCGACCAAAACGGCATAGTTGTCTTCAGTCGAATCATTGGCTCGTGGCTCGGGAACCGACAATCGTATCTGCGAACCGGGGGTGAAACCGCCGTCCCACACATGTTCCCTGTCGGCCACATCGAGCAACGCCTTGCTGGCAAGCGGCATCGTATCGATGGGAACACGAACATGAGTGCCTCGGCGGCGCATCGACGGACACCCGTCCGTATCGGCGATCATTTCGATGCGGGTCCTCCAATGCAACCCCTGTTCGGCCTCATCCTCAGGCATACGGTCTATCGGCACTCCGACGTCGACATGACCCAAACGACTCATCTGCTCGGCGACCGACGTGGACTTCCATTTCAGCTGCCCCTGCAGGGAGACGTGCACCAGGTCGGCTCCGCCGACACCGCCGCCCATGGCCAAAGGACCCGCCAACGGCCAGACCGGATCCACGCGATCCTCACTGGCCTCGATCACCTCAAGCACCTCGCCGGTCCAGAACCGATCCTCACGATCATGGGGCTCGTCCAGCGCGATCCTCACCAATTCTCCAGGCAACGCGAATCGCACGAACACCACTCGGCCATCGATGTGGCCAACGCAACGGCCTTGGTCTGCGTATCTTTCAATGCGGATGGTCGCTTCCATCAACGCTCCTTATTCAAAATTTCCGACATGCTTCGCGGATTATTCGTCCGACGCCGCTTCCTCCGCCATCATTGCCTTATGCCGATGCATAGGAGTCGCTACAATCAGATATGACGCCCAAATCGCCAACGCCCAGAACGGAATCCCCATAAGAAGCCGCGCGGTGCCGAGCAGTCCGACGTGATCGGTGACATACAAAGGTATCTGAACCAGCAGCCGCAATGAGAAGACGCAAATCCACAACGCGGTAATCGCAGTATACGCACGCGTCAGATCCTTATCGGAACGCCAATCCGACAACCATGCACGGAAATTCTCAGTGGGCAGCGTCCGTATGAATTCGATTACGAATCCCAGTCCCGGTATCCGAACCAACAGCGATGCGGACAGCAAGACGATATAGAAGGAATTGGTCACGAAACCGAACATGTAATAGTTGCGCGCCTCATGACTTTTCCACGCCCAAATCAGGCAGATGCCCACGGCCAGCAGTCCAGAGAGCGCGCCTATCACGGATTGGCGCTGTATCAGACGCACAATCACCTGCAATGCCGCAAGTACCGCGGAAACCGCAATCGTCAAATGCAGATTCGACGTGATGATGAACAACATCACGAAAACGACGCCCGGAAGCATCGATTCGAGGACGCCTCGAGTCCCCCCGATGGCATCGATCACGGAAAAATCGCCGGAATCGCCGATCGTGGCAAGCACGCCGAGACCGGTACGTTTTCTGGATTCACTGTCAGTCATGTTCATATATCTTGCCATACAAGCGAAGTACCACGCTCAGCGAACCTCGGAGAACATCGGGCCGCGCGACAGCGTGGTCTTGACCTCGACCTGATGATCGGAATCGAACGGACCCTTCGGCTTTCCGGGAACATCCATTTTCTGACCGTTCTCGGAAGCTTCCGCCGCGGCCTTGGCC
>CAVBVU010000098.1:0-6556 GCA_963598975.1 Anaerovoracaceae bacterium | reverse complement strand
TGTGTGGATTTTCGACGTGCCGTGTTGATTCTGAATCATCCGTGCGGATTCTGAACAGTGTTTGCGGATTTTCAGCTGGACGTGCGGATTTTCGGCAAGTCGTGTGGATTTTCGGCAAGTCGTGTGGATTGCCCACAGCCTAAAACCGTCCGGGAACGGCCATTTTAGGGTTAAAAACCGCCGATTCCGAGCCCATCCGGCGGAAAAACTCCATAACGAATCCACACAAGTCCTCAAAAATCCGCACGACCAGTCCAGAATCCACACAGGTCTTCAAGAATCCACACGACCAGTCCAGAATCCGCACGGCACGTCAAAAAATCCGCACGACCGGTCAAGAATCCACACGGTTCGTTTTCCTATGCCATAGATCGCACATGGCCTCTTCACGCATCATGCAAAAGATTCGAAGCCGACGGGCATCCCCTGCCCCAACTCCGAGATACGGGCGTATCTCCCGGTTGGGGCAGGAACGGATGAGGACCATTCCGACCTCAAAATCATAAATCGTTGGAATTCCGCCGTTTCTGAATCTCACAAAAGAAACGGAACACGATGGAGCACACCCTTTCCAGACCCCAACTCCGAGATACGGGCGTATCTCCCGGTTGGGGCAGGAACGGATGAGGACCATTCCGACCTCAAAATCATAAATCGTTGGAATTCCGCCGTTTCTGAATCTCACAAAAGAAACGGAACACGATGGAGCACACCCTTTCCAGACCCCAACTCCGAGATACGGGCGTATCTCCCGGTTGGGGCCGAATCGGATGCGGACCACCCCGACATCAGAATCGCAAATCGCCTGAAAACGACCGTTCCCGAACCATGCGGAAAAGTGAAGCACGTCACCGAACGACATCTCTCAGACATACTTTTGGTCTATAACCCCGGACGTCACATGTGCCCATAACAACCAACGGGGCGCACGCTACATGAGCGCCGCCCCATCTGGTAGGACTCCCGTATAAACCGGAACCTTTTGTTCAATCAAGGATTGAACCCACTTCATACGATCCTGTATGTCAAATCATGCATCATGCTTGCCATGAGCGACATGAAGAACAATCTCATATCACATCTTCAATTCATAGGGACATCAGAGATCGAAGCCGAGTTCGGCGGCGGCTTCGGTGGGAACGGGATCCTCGCACCAGAAGTCCTCAAGGTTCTCGTTCGTGGTCAGGCTGCGGATTTCGGCCTGGTCGATGTACAGCTCGCCGCTGAGATGGTCTGTCTCATGCTGGAAGATTCGCGCCGGCCAGCCATGCAGATGCTCCTCATGCTGGTTGCCGTCCTCATCCTGCCAGCGGGCGGTGATGTCAAGCCAGCGCTTGCGCACGGCCTGGTATCCGTCGAAGCTCAGGCAACCTTCATAGAAGCTGCGGGTTTCGGAGCCGATGGGCTCATAGCTCGGGTTGATGATCACATGGAACGGGAATTCCGCAGCCTCACGCGGGTCCCCGTCATCGCCTTCACGCACGTGGTCCTCAACCACGGCCATTGCCAGACCAAGGCCGATCTGCGTGGCCGCCAGGCCCACACCCGGAGCCTCCAGCATAGTGACCCGCATGGTTTCGATGAGCTTGTCGAGGGTCTTGCGGCTCAGCTGGCCGTCATAGGCCGCGGTCTGCTGGCGCAGCACCGGCTCGCCTGCCTGCACGATCGGCAGCAGCTTCTCCTTGCCGCCGGATTTGATGAGCTTTTCGACTTCGCGATTGAGCTCAAGATTCACTTTCGAATTGCGTCCAAACATGGTTTCTCCGTTTCGGTTTTCGTAGACGAGGTTCCCACACACGCATCCCGCACGCACGCAAAATCCTGTGTGCGTACGGGAACAGATAAGCGGGTTGATCGGTATTGGACGAGATTACAGGGCGAGTTCTTCGGCCACGACCTTGGCGAGACGGTCGCAGACCGCGTCGGCCTGCTGCTGGGTCTCCGCCTCGGCCATGACGCGCACCAGAGGTTCGGTTCCGGACGGGCGCAACAGCACGCGGCCGGTGTCTCCCAGCATCTTCTCCTCGCGTTCCACCGCCGCCCGCACCTTGGCGTTGGTCTTAGCTGCCAGCTTGTCCACATTCGGAACGTTGATGAGCTGCTGCGGCAGCTGCGGGAAGTCGGCGGCCAACTCCTGAAGGCTCTTACCGGACTTCACGATCTCGTTGCACAGCGTCAGTGCGGTCAGGGTTCCGTCTCCCGTGGTGGCGAACTCGCGGTTGATCACATGGCCTGACTGTTCGCCGCCGAGCGAATAGTCGCCGCGAAGCATTTCTTCGAGAACATAGCGGTCGCCCACACCGGTCTGCACGGTCTTGATGCCCATGGAACGCAGCGCGAGCTTCAGACCGAGGTTGCTCATGACCGTCACCACGAGGGTGTCGTGGTTGAGCTTGCCTTCTTCCTTCTTCGCACGGGCCAGAATGCCCATGATCTGATCGCCGTTGACGAGTTCGCCCGTGCCATCGACGGCAAGGCAGCGGTCGGCGTCGCCGTCGAACGCAACGCCGAGATCGGCATCGGAAGCCCTGACGATGGCCTGCAGCTGCTCCGGATGCGTGGAGCCGGCGTTCTTGTTGATGTTGTAACCGTCCGGGGACGCGTTGATCACGATCACGTCGGCGCCGGCACGACGCAGTGCTTCGGGAGCGACCACGGAAGTCGCGCCGTTCGCGCAGTCCGCTACCACTTTCAGTCCTTTGAGCGGAGTGGCCTGCGATTTGTCGAGATTGACCGGGGCGATGGTTGAGACCAGATGGTCGATGTACAGGTTGGTTGCGGTCACGGTGTCGTGGCTCACACGGCCCACGCCGGCACCAGTCGGGCGCTCCCAATCCTGTCCGAGCACGGCCTCGATCTCGTCTTCCTTGGTGTCGGGAAGTTTGAAACCGCCACGGGCGAAGAATTTGATGCCATTGTCCGGCATCGGATTGTGGGATGCGGAAATGACCGCGCCCATTTCGACATTGAGCACGGAAGTCAGGTAGGCCACGCCGGGAGTCGGAATGATGCCGGCGTCGATCACATCGAAACCGCCTGCGCTCATGCCTGCGGACAGTGCCGATGCGAGAAAATCGCCGGACACTCGCGTATCACGGCCTACCAGTGCGCGGCGGCGTCCTTCGAACTCGCCTTTGCCGCCGTCACGTCCCAGCACACGCACTGCGGCATCGCCCATATCAAGCGCCAATTGTGCGGTCAGGTCCCTGTTTGCCAATCCTCGAACGCCGTCGGTTCCGAACATACGTGGCATGAGTCTCAAATCCTCGCTATCTGAAGTTGCTTTTCCTCGCACTATCGTACTCACTTCGGGCCACTGCGGCGTGAATCGCGGCGAATGATTACGCCGCTTATACGAAAGAGGGCGGATCCCCTACCGGAATCCGCCCTACGATACACCCTAGGTCAGGGGTTATCAGAGGGAAGCGTTGAAATCGCGCACCTTCAGCGTACGGTGCGAAGACTCGACGTTGCCACGGACGATGCGCTTGAACGCGTTGTCGGCATCCTCGTGGCTGGCCAGCCATGCATCACCCAGCTCAACCAGCTTCGCCGGATCGGCGTAGCTCGGGTACAGGCCTTCGAGCAGAGCCTCGGCCATGTGGAAGGTCTTGTTCTGCCAGATCCAGTCGGCCACCTCGAAGTACTTCTCGGCGTACGGTTCGGCCAGATCGGCGCGAGGAGTGGAAGCGAAGCCACCCGCAACGGCTTCGAGCTGCATGTTGGTCAGCTCGCCGTTGTTCAGAGCCTCGTTCCAAGCCCAAGCCTTCGCCTCGGCGGTGCCGGCGACGGCACGTGCGCCCAACGCGAATTCGCGGTTCTCGGTGGTATCGCGCTTGGCGAGTTCGGCGTCGATCTCATCCTGGCCGATCTCGTTGATGGTGCTCAGCGCGTTGATGATTGTCCAACGGAAGTTGTTGTCGATGGCAAGGCCGTCAAGAACGACGGAACCATCGAGCAGACCCTTCGCGTTGGCCACGAACGCCTCGTCTCCGGGCTCGCCGTAGCCGAGGTAGGCGGTGACCAGCTGGAACTGCTCATCGGAGCCGGCTTCCGCGTTGTTGGCCAGCTTGAACAGTTCGGCGGCCACATGCTCCACCACTTCGGCGCGATCGTTCGGAGCGGTGTAATGCCAGGCGGTGGTGCTGATCTGGGCCAGCGCGTAGCGGAAGGTGGTGGACTCGTGCTCCGTGGCGAGGGCAGCCAGGGAGGTATCGATGAACTGCTTGGCCAGCAGTTCGCCGTCGCGGGTCATGTCCCAGAATGCGAGCCAGATCACGGAACGGGCCAGTGCGTCGCTGAAGCGATACAGGTTTTCGGCGGCGAACTTCAGGCTCTTCTCGTCGAAACGCAGCTTCGTGTAGGTCAGGTCGTCGTCGTTCACGAGAATCAGCGCCGGACGGGTCTTGCCGGCAGCCTGCTCCACAACGGTGGTCTCACCGTCGACGTCGAGCTCGAAACGATCGGTGCGCACGATGTCGCCGGTTTCCGGATCCTCGTTGTAGAAGCCGATGGCGAGACGGTGGGAACGCAGCACCGGATGCTCCGCGGAAGCGGACTGCTTGAGCGTGAGCTGCTTGATGGTGCCATCCTCGTTCTCCTCGACTTCGGTGGCGATGGTGTTGATGCCGGCTTGTTCGAGCCACTGGGCGCTCCAGGCCTTCAAATCACGGCCGGAAGTGAGCTCGAGTTCGGTGAGCAAGTCGGCCAAAGTGGCGTTGGAGTAGGCATGCTTGTTCAGGTAGTTGTTGATGCCCTTGAAGAACTTCTCACGGCCGACGTAGAACACCAGCTGCTTGAGCACGGAAGCGCCCTTGGCGTAGGTGATGCCGTCGAAGTTGACGTAGGTGTCGTTCAGATCGTTGATCGGAGCGACGATCGGGTGGGTGGTGCTCAACTGGTCCTGACGCAGGGCCCAGCTCTTCTCGCCGGAGCTGAAGGTCGCCCAGGCGTCCTTCCAATCGGTGGCTTCGGCAGTGGCGAGTGTGGAGGTGAACTCGGCGAAGGATTCGTTGAGCCACAGGTCATTCCACCACTTCATGGTCACGTAGTCGCCGAACCACATGTGTGCGAGCTCGTGCAGCACGGTGACCACGCGGCGTTCGGCATAGGCGTCGGTGACCTTGGATTCGAACACGTACTGGTCGCGGATGGTGACCATGCCGATGTTCTCCATGGCGCCGGCGTTGTATTCCGGCACATAGATCTGGTCGTACTTGGCGTACGGGTACGGCACTCCCCAGGTCTTGGCGTAGAACGCGAAGCCCTTCTTGGTGATGTCGAACAGGTAATCGACGTCCTTCTCGAAGGCGCTGGCGAGGGCCTGACGGCAGTACATGGCCATCGGAACGGTACGGCCGTCCTCATTGGCGTATTCGGTGTGCCACTGCGCATACGGGCCCGCGCAGATGGCTGTCAGATAGGAGCTCATGACCGGAGTGGAGTCGAACACCCACAGCTTGCAGGTTTCGGCCTCGTGGCTGCCGAGCGTGCCGTCTTCGGTGACGGTTTCGTTGTCGGTGACGCTGACTGCCGGCATGTTGGACGTGACGATCCAGGACTTTGCGGCCAGCACGGAGAAGTCGAACACGGCCTTCAGATCAGGCTGGTCGAACACGGCGTACACGCGGCGCGCGTCCGGCACTTCGAACTGGGAATACAGATAGATGTTGCCATCGGACGGATCGACGCTGCGGTGCAGGCCTTCACCGGTGTTGGAATACTGGCACATTGCCTTGACGGTGACCTCGTTGGTTTCCTTGAGATTCTTCAGTTCGATGCGATTGTCCGCGAACACTTCCGCGACGTCAAGGCTTTCACCGTTGAGCACCACTTCAGTGACTTCCCGTGCGATCAGGTCGAGGAAGCTGGTGGAGCCCGGCTGGGCGTTGAAGGTGATGGTAGCTTCGGAACCGAAGTCCTTGGCGCCACGGGTCAGATCGAGCTTGACCGTGTAGTGGATCGGCGCCGAGATAACGCTTTTGCGCTCTTCGGCTTCGATTCGGGTGAGGTTTGCTCCTGGCATGTCACTCCTTTGTTATCAATAGAGACGGCGCAACCAGTTGTGCCGGTTGCGCCGCCTACTTATATTTATTGGCGATTCTCACGTTGCCTTCAGCTTACGTGAGCCCCATGTCTTACCCCGAAGCGTGCTACTTCGAAGCGTTCAGGCCCATCGAATCGTCGACATCCTGCGCGATATCTGCCACGACGGGCACGATCATCGGCTTGCGATGCAGCTGACGGGCGACCCAGCTGCCAAGCGTGCGGCGCATAATCTGCTGCAGCTTGTACGTGTCCTTGGTGCCGGTCATCATCGCGTCCTGCAGCTGCTCGACGATCTGGTGACGCACCTTGTCGAATTCACTTTCGTCTTCCGCGACCGCATTGAGGTAGATCTTCGGACCGGATACCACATCCGAGGTTTCGGTGTCGACCACGACGAAGCTGGAGACGAAGCCCTCAGTGCCGAGGATGCGGCGCTTCTCAAGCTCCTCTTCGGTGAGCTCGCCGACGGAATCGCCATCAACATAGACGTAGCCGCACGGAACGGAAC
>CAVBVU010000097.1:0-6583 GCA_963598975.1 Anaerovoracaceae bacterium | reverse complement strand
TCCATGCGCTGCTCGCTCGGCCACGCGATCCGCCTCGACTGCAAGCCGGGACTCACGGCCGTGGAAAGCGTCGAACCGAAGGATTTCGACCTCGACAAGTACGGTCTGGAACTGCTGGTGCTCGACACCCGCGCCCCGCATCAGCTCAACGACGGACAGTATGCGCAGCGCCGTTCCACCTGCGAACAGGCCGCCGAAATCCTCGGCGTCGCCAACCTGCGCGTCACCGCCGAAGTAGTGGAATCCTCCTCCGATCCGGCGGCGGCCCTTGAAGAGGTGCTCGGCAAGCTGGAAGACGAGACCATGAAGAAGCGCGTGCGTCACGTGGTCACGGAAATCGGCCGCGTGGAACAGTTCGTGGACGCTTTCGCCGCAGGCGACATCAAGACCGCGGGAGAATTGTTCAACGCTTCGCATGATTCGCTGCGCGACGATTATGAGGTCACCGTTCCGGAACTCGACACCGCCGTGGACGTGGCCCGTGCCAATGGCGCGTACGGCGCCCGTATGACCGGTGGCGGCTTCGGCGGCTCCATCATCGCCCTGGTCGACAAGGGCCACGGCCATGAGGTCGCCCAGAAGATCGCCGACGAATTCGAAACCAAGGGCTTCAACGCTCCGCGCGCGCTGCCGGCATTCGCCGCAGCCGCAGCAAGCCGCGAAATCTGAGGACATAATCGCAAGATATGAGTGCACGGTTTCCATAATGAGTTTTATGGAAACCGTGCATGAAAATTATTCGGGTCTATTCGCGGATCACTTGCGAATCAGATGATAGACGGCATAAGCGGCGGCGATGACCAACAGCACGATGCCATACACCAGATACGGCTGGCTCAAGGCGGAACCACCGACTAGTTTCAACGTGTATGGAGCGGTGAAGGCGCCGAGATTGCAACCTACCAACACCACCGACGTGCACAGCGTATCCGAACCCTTCGGGCAGACCTCGGAAATCTGGTTGAACGTGTACGAAATCATGGTCGGATAGGAGATTCCGGCAATCATCGAGCCTATGCAAAGCACCATGAAATTCGGCGCGAAGTAGATTACCAGCGAGCCTGCGGCAAGCGCCACAAGGCCGACGGTCAGGGTCTGCGCCTTCAACGCCTTATTGATGAAACCGAAGGCGAAGCCCATCAGCATACCGCCGATGGTCATGACGCTCAACAGGGTGGATGCCTGCTGGATGGTACCGAAACCGGAGTCGGCGATCACCGATGACAGACGTGTGGTCAGGCCGACGTACATGGTCACGGCGGCGATCAGGAAGACGGTGATCAGCAGAATCGGACCGTTCACCGACTGCTTGACGGCATCGGCATCGGCGGAATCCATGGCGGCGCCCGACGGAGTACCCGGTTCCTTCGGAACGAAAGCGACGAACAGAATCAGAATCGGCACGGCCAACAGATAGACGAGGAACGAGCTGTTCCAGCTGAGCAGCACTAGGAATCCCGCGGCGAGCGTCATCAGCGACTGGCCCAGCGATTCGAAGGCGGAACGGAACCCCATCAATGTGGCCTTTTCATCGCCGGAGAAGAATTTGGCGATCATGGAGACGGCCAGCGAGTTGATCAGGCCGAATCCGACGCCGAGGCCGATGCGTGAACCCATGATCACCCAGAAATTGCCGGTGAAGAGGAACGGGACGATGCCGAAGATGGCGGCGATGACCAGACCTACGGTCACGGTGGCCTTGTCGCCGATTTTACGGGCGATGAAACCGGATGCGATGATCATGATGATCATCGAGAATGAGGGCACGGTGCTCAACAGTTCGACGTTGGCGCGCGGCTGGTCGGGGAACTGCTTGATGAGCTCCGGCATCACGCCGGAAATCGCGTTCGCCGAGGTGAGCAGCAGGGAGATGGAGAGCAGGGAGAATTTCATCAGCGGGCCATATCCGCTACGGGTGGCGGAGATGCCGGTCATGGAAGAGGTTGCGTTGGTCATGTTGCGTCCTTACAACAGGAAGTTCTATATTGTCGGTTGGTGATCGTCTGTGACTAATTATGCCCGGACGAAGCCCGTAAGAAAGGATGAAACGGGTTCCGTCCGGAAGAATGATGAGAGGGAAGTCGTCAGATCTGCTCGAGCGCGCACAAGGCCGCGCCGATTACGCCGTCGTATTTGCCGGGGATGGTGTAGACGATCGGCAGATCCTCGGCCGGGTACGGCTTGCGGGACATGCGCTTGATTTTCTCTTCGAGACGCTGCTTGGGGAAGCCTTTCATCTGCGTCACGCCGCCGCCGATGATGATTTTCGCCGGATCAAGCAGATTGATGACGGTTGAGAAGGTCCAGGCGAGATGCTCCAGCCAGTCGTCGATGAACTGCTCGTCGCCATACTCGCTGAACGCGTCGTCGATGGAGGCGTCCGGATGGTGCGCTTCGAGCTCACGTACCAGCGCATTGCCGGAGGCAGCCGTTTCGGAGCAGCCTTCCAACCCGCAGCCGCAGGTCCTGCCGGTCGCTTCGTAGATGTGACCGAGTTCTCCGGCCACGCCGTGCAGTCCGGCCAGAATCTTGCCGTCCACCGCCAGCGCGCAGCCGATTCCGGTGCCGACATAGCAGCCGAAGGTCACACCTTCGAGATTCTGCAGATTCAGGCGTTTCGCGTCGTACCGGATGATCATGTTCACGTCGCGGTCGATGAACACCGGTACGCCGAAGCGGCTCAGTCGTTCCGGCACGTTCACGTTGTTCAATCCTGGAATGAACGTGGTCTGCAACACTACGGTGCGTGTAGCGTCGACGACGGACGGGAAGCCGACGGAAATCGCCTTCAGCTCGTATTTGCCATTGAACATTTCGGCAAGATAGCCTTCGAGATAATCGGCGAGCTTGGTCATCGGATCGCTGCCGCTCAGAGCCTCCTGCGAACTGACGCGACGGGAATCGACGAGTGCGCCGAGAGCGTCGACCAGGCCGACGCGCAGGTTGGTGCCTCCGATGTCGATGCCAAGCACGACTGGGGTCTTCAACGTGGCGGAATTAACCGGGCTGTCGGCGGTGGCGACGATCGGCTCGTTGTTGGCGATTGCGGACGTCGGAGTTGTATTGATGTTGTTCATGGTTGCTCCATTGCAAAGGAAGGGTTGGTGGAATCGATGTGGCAGTACCGGGATGTTGTTACGGCTGAGGGTGACGCGGGACCGTTCCAAATTTGGATGAAAGGTATGAAGGAGATGGAACGGCCCTGCGTCAAGTGATGATGGGAGGAGTCGCCGCGACTGATTCGACGGACCGAATCAGTCTTCGGCCGGCAGCGTCTCGCCGGTGGTGCGTTCGTAGTTGGCGCGCATCTTGGCCCAGGCCTTGTCGAGATCGCGGTCGAGCGAGAACAGTCCGGAATTGCCCAGGATGAACGTTTCCGCGCCGGCGTTGCGTAGTTTGGCGAACGTCTTTTCGCTGCAGGAGCCGTCGATCTGGATTTCGTAATCCAGGCCGTGGTCGGACTTGTACTTGGCCGCCTGCTCGATCTTGGCAAGCATTTCGTCGATGAACGGTTGGCCGGCGAAACCGACGTCGATGGTCATCAGCGTGAGCAGATCGACGCGTTCGATCAGTGGCAGGATCGATTCGAACGTGGTCAGCGGGTTCACCACAAGACCGGTGCCGCAGCCCAGTGCGCGAATCGAATTCATGGTGCGGAAGGCATGCGTGTTGAGCGTTTCGGCATGGGGTGAGATCACGTTCACGCCGACCTGGGCGAGCGGCTCCAGCCAATAGTCGGGGTCGGTGGTCATCAGATGCGCTTCGTTGCGTACGGAGCTATGCGGCAGCACCCACTTGAGCCATTCCGGGCTCAAGGAGAGGTTCGGAGCGAAATGGCCGTCCATGATGTCGAGATGAAGGGAATCGGCATGCTGGCTCAGCGTGCTCACCTGCTCGCCGGCGATGGAGAAGTCCATGCACATCAGCGAGACCGCAAACTTTGGGGTTTCCATATCGGGTCCTTTCTTATGATGGCTGTCTTCGTCGGTACCAACACGGGGAAGCTGCTGCGCTTGCGCCGTTTTCCTTAAGGTGGTTCTTACGATACGATTTCGATTAATGCGGTTCAACGACAGATTTATGCGGTAATTCGACATTAATCTGTCGTATGTCAAAAGCATTGGAATCTCAACGATTTTTGAAAGGATTGCGATGAAGCGGTCTGCAATATCGTCGATGAAACAACAGTGGCGTTTCACCCTGCCGGACCGGCCGTGGACGTTGGCGGTTACTGGCAGCGAGTTGCCGAGCGAAGTCGCGTTGCTGGTCTCCTCCGGTAAGGCGAACAGTAAGGCCGAGCTGGTGCGTGAAACCGGTCTGGCCCGATCTACGGTGTCGTCATGCGTGGACGGACTGTTGCGTAGGGGAGTGCTGACGACTTCCGGCGTGATCGCGGTGGATCGCGGGCGCCCCGCGGAACGGCTGGTGATTGATGATCGGCTTGGCTTGATTGCGGTGGCCGACGTGGGCGCCAGCCACACCATGCTCGGCATCGCCGACATGAACATGCGGCTGCTTGCGCACGAATGGCATGTGATCTCGATAGCCGACTACACTCCGGAGGATTTTCTGGCCTGGGTGAGCGAACAGCTGTGGCGCATGGCATCGGCGGTGAATGCCGACCTGCCGTTGCGACATGCCGTATTATCGCTGCCTGCGCGCATCGACATTCGTGAGGATGCGCCGATCCGTCCGCCGATCATGCCCGGTTGGGATGCATTCGATGCGGTGCGGCACATGCAGGACGCGCTCGGATGCCCGGTCAGTGTGGAGAATGACACCAATATCCGCGCGCTGGGCGACGCGGCGATACTGCCCGAAGATGAAAGGCCGATCATCGAAGTGAAGATAGGCACTGGCATCGGCGGCGGCATCATCGTCAAGGACGGGCGCATCTTCCACGGATTCGACGGGTCAGCCGGGGAGATCGGGCATACGGCATACAATCCACGCAATCGGAAACGATGCGCTTGCGGGCAAATCGGATGCTTGGAAACCCAAGCATCCGTGCCGGCCATGCTACGGCGTATGCAGGAACTTTCTCCGTCCGCCGATGAGCCGGACAGCGTGGAACAGCTCATCGAACGGCTGTGCGACGGCAATCTCGGTGCCGAACAGGCGGTGCGTGAGGCGGGCGAGGCGATAGGCATCATGGCGGCGACGCTGTGCAACGTCCTCAATCCAAGGCATGTCATCGTCAGTGGGCTTATCGTGGAGGCGAGCGACGAGTTGCTCACAGCCATCCGCACCACCGTATACAGGACCGCACGTCCTCTGACCACGCGCAACCTGAGCATCGGTCGCAGTCCACTCGGACGCCTCGCCGGTCTGGCGGGCGGCATCGTGCTCGCCACGCAGGAGACTCTTTCGCCGGAACGCCTGTACGACAAGTGAATTATCGACATGTGAATAACGAGAAAATACAGGCGACACGCCGAACGAACTTACGAAGAGTTCGCAAACGTGATAGTTTGACCGCTGTTTTGAAAACCGCATGGCTTAGCCGAAATATCAGGCTTGGCCATGCGGTTTTCTTTTACTCAAAAACAGGCAGCGCAGCCCGATCCGAACATATCCGGACCGGGCTTTCGTATGCCGAATCGCGTGCGGGGAAACACGTGATTTCGAGCCAAAAAGACGTATGTGACGACAAGACGAACGAAAGAGAAGGAAACGAATGGCGCAACAATCGGCCGTCCAACAATCGCAAGCGCAACAGCAACCCAACTTCGAACACCCGCATAAGGTCATGCTCGGCCTGTACATCGGCGCATTCCTCGGCATGCTGTCCGAAACCTCCATGAACATCGCACTGCCGGACCTGTGCGACACGTTCGGCATCACCACCGGCACCGCGCAGTGGATGGTCGTCGGCTACATGCTGGCCATCGGCGTCGTGCTGCCGTGCGTGGGTTTCCTGCTCAAGTGGATCAAGGCGAAGACCCTCGTGCTCGTGGCGCTCGCCTGCTTCTTCGTAGGCTCCGTGATGTCCGCGGTGTCTCCGACCTTCGCGCTGGTGCTGGCTGGCCGAATCATCCAGGGCGTCGGCACCGGCATCGTGTTGCCGACCATGTATGCGGCCATCATGCGCGTGTTCCCTCCGCAGAAGATCGGCGCCGCCAATGGTGTTGCGGGCCTGGTGGTCATGTTCGCCCCGGTGATCGGCCCGACCCTGGCAGGCCTTCTTATCGGCGCGTTCTCCTGCCGTACCATCTTCGTGCTGTTCGCAGTCGTCTCCGTCGTGGCGTTCGCCTGCACGTTCGCTACGTTCGTGACTCCGATCGAAACGACCCGTCCGAGGGTCGATCTGCTGTCCGTGCTCGCATCCGTGATCGGTTTCGGCTGCCTCGTGGCCGGCGTGAGCCTCGTGTCCGACATGGGCTTCTCCGCTTTGGTCGTTGCCCTTCTGGTCATCGGCATCGTGGTCGTGGCGTTCTACGCGTACCGTCAGCTGCATATTGAAAACCCGGTGCTTGATCTGCGCGCCCTGGGCATCGCCACATTCCGCACTCCGGCCTTGATGGTCACATGCTCGTTCGCCTGCACGCTGGCCATCATGTTCCTCGCTCCGCAGGAACTGCAG
>CAVBVU010000096.1:0-6654 GCA_963598975.1 Anaerovoracaceae bacterium | reverse complement strand
GTATCCTGCTCGGCTCCCACACCCGTCCGTTCGGCGGCACCTTCTTCATGTTCTCCGACTACGAGCGTCCGGCAGTGCGTCTGGCCGCCCTCATGGAGATTCCGAACCTGTACGTGTGGTCCCACGATTCCGTGGCGGTTGGCGAAGATGGCCCGACCCATCAGCCGATTGAGCACTTGGCATCCTTCCGCGCCATCCCGCAGCTCGAGGTCGTTCGTCCGGCCGACGCATACGAGACTGCCGAAGCCTATCGTGCCTTCTTCGAGAAGAGCAACACCCTGCCGACCGCTATGATCCTGACCCGTCAGGGTGTCCCGGTTCTCGCCGAGACCGCCGAGAAGGCCAAGGACGGCGTGAAGAAGGGTGCTTACGTGCTCGTCGATACTGAAGGCACTCCGGATGTCATCATCATGGCCACCGGTTCCGAAGTCCAGTGGGCAGTCGCCGCTTCCAAGACTCTGGCCGAGGAAGGCGTCAAGGCTCGCGTCGTGTCCGTTCCGTCCCTCGAATGGTTCGAAGAGCAGGATGCCGAGTACAAGGAAGCCGTGCTTCCGGCAGGCGTCAAGGCTCGCGTCTCCGTCGAGGCCGGCGTTGCCATGCCGTGGTACAAGTACCTCGGCTCCTACGGCAAGCCGGTTTCCATCGACCAGTTCGGTCTGCAGGGCGACGGCGCTCAGAACATGATTGATCTGGGCATCACCGCAGAGCATGTCGTGGCAGCAGCCAAGGCATCCATCGCGGAAGTCGAAGCCGCCAAGTGATTGACGGGGAGGGGCACAACACGATATGCGCCCCTCCCTTTCTCAGCACAGTACAAGATTTGATCCAAATAGGTATCAAGGAGAAAAAACAATGACTGAAGCAACTCAGCGCACCTCTGATTCCGGCGTCTCGATCTGGCTGGACGATCTGTCCCGTACCCGTATCGAATCCGGCAACCTGCAGGAGCTCATCAAGGATAAGAACGTCGTTGGCGTCACCACCAACCCGTCCATCTTCCAGAAGGCTCTGAGCCAGGTCGGCCCGTACGATGCCCAGCTCAAGGAACTCGGCAAGGTCGACGTTGAGACCGCTATCCGCGAGCTCACCACCACCGACGTTCGCAATGCCACCGACATCTTCCGTGAGGTCGCCGAAGCCTCCGATTTCGTCGACGGCCGCGTCTCCATCGAGGTTGATCCGCGTCTGGCCCACGAGACCGAAGCCACTGAGAAGCAGGCTGTCGAGCTTTGGGAGAAGGTCAACCGTCCGAACGCCATGATCAAGATTCCGGCAACCCTCGAAGGCCTGCCGGCGATCACCGCCACCCTGGCCAAGGGCATCTCCGTCAACGTCACCCTGATCTTCTCGCTCGAACGTTACGAGCAGGTCATCGACGCCTTCATCGAGGGCATCGCCCAGGCTGACGCCAACGGCCATGACCTGAAGCACATCGGCTCCGTCGCTTCCTTCTTCGTGTCCCGTGTGGATACCGCAGTCGACAAGCAGCTCGAGGAGATCGGCTCCGACGAGGCCAAGGCCCTCGAAGGCAAGGCAGCCATCGCCAACGCTCGCCTTGCATACGAGCTGTTCGAGAACAAGTTCGCCAACGATCCGCGTTGGGCCGATCTCGAAGCCAAGGGTGCCAAGAAGCAGCGTCCGCTGTGGGCCTCCACCGGCACCAAGAACCCGGCATACTCCGATTGCGTCTACGTTGACGAGCTCGTCGCTCCGTTCATCGTGAACACCATGCCGGAGAAGACCCTGAACGCTCTGGCCGATCACGGCAACGGCGCTCCGACCATCAAGGGCACCTACGAAGAGTCCCACGCCGTCATGGACAAGCTCGCTGAGCTGGGCATTGACTTCAAGGCTGTCACCGACAAGCTGGAAGCCGACGGCGTCGCCGCCTTCATCAAGTCCTGGGATTCCGTCCTCACCGACGTCCAGGCCGGCATCGACCGCGTCAACGGCTGAATCAATCGCTGATGCAGCGCCGTTTCGACGGTAGATAAATGGTTCTCACCACCCATACGAGTGGTGAGAACCATTTTTTGTTTTTCTTTTTTTTTAAAAAAAAGGGAGACACCAGTAGGCATCTCCCCTAATCGACATCCGAGAAATCAGACCTGCCAATATGTACTGAAGAAATCGCCGATCTCTCCGATGGCCTCCTCCAACATACTTATACGCGGCAGATAGACAACGCGGAAATGGTCCGGCTCATGCCAGTTGAACGCTCCGCCATGACTAATGAGAATATGCTTCTCATGCAACAGATCCAGAGCAAACTGCTCGTCCGAATGAATATTGAACTTTTTAATGTCGATCTTCGGGAAGATATAGAAGGCCGCCTTCGGCTTGACAGCGGTGATGCCGGGAATCTCATTAAGCATGTTGTATACCAGTTCACGCTGATCATAGACGCGGCCTCCGGGAACCAGATAATCCTTGACGCTCTGATGTCCACCCAAAGCGGTCTGAACGATTGACTGCGCGGGAACGTTGGAACACATGCGCATATTGGCCAACATGTTCAGGCCTTCGATATAGTCCTTTGCGATGCGTTTGTTGCCGCTCAGCACCATCCAGCCGACTCGCCATCCCGCGATCATATGCGATTTGGACAGACCGGAGAACGTCACACAGAACAGATCCGGAGCAAGTGATGCAATGGAAATATGCTCCAGTCCGTCCATGACGAGACGATCATAGATCTCATCGGAGAAAATCATGAGCTGATGTTCCCTAGCAAGATCCACGATCTGCTGTAGCACTTCCTTTGGATACAGCGCACCGGTCGGATTATTCGGATTGATGATCACAAGGGCCTTGGTTTTGTCCGTGATCTTCGAGCGCATGTCCTCGATATCCGGATACCATTCCGATTCTTCATCGCAAATGTAGTGTACGGCGGTTCCGCCGGCTAGATTCACGCAAGCTGTCCATAACGGGTAGTCCGGAGATGGCACGAGTACCTCATCACCGTCATCCAACAGCGCCGACAGTGAAAGATTGATCAGTTCGCTGACGCCGTTACCGGTATAGATATCGTCGATGGATACGTTAGGAATGTTCTTCAGCTGGGTATACTGCATGATTGCCTTGCGCGCGGAGAACAGACCCTTCGACGGTGAATAACCTTCCGTGTCCTTCAACTGTTGAGCCATGTCGTATACGACTTCATCCGGAGTACGGAATCCAAACGGAGCCGGATTGCCGATATTGAGTTTGAGAATATGGGTGCCGGCGGCCTCCATGCGGATGGCTTCATCGGCCACAGGACCACGGACGTCGTAAAGCACGTTGTCGAGTTTGTGCGATTTGCTGTATGTACGCATGGTCTTTCCTTCTGTTGATTGCGTCGGTTCCGTTTCTTTCCCTTGGATCGCTGCGGAATCATGCTCGCCTTGTGGTGTCATGGCAGCGTCCCGTTCCATGGGTACGTCTTCTCCCATAAGCCATCGTTCATCAACCTGCAGTACCTCCGCGAGGAATCGTGCGATATCCGCGCGGGGCACGGTCTTGCCGCCGACGTATTGACTCATGTGACTTTTGCCAAGTTTGATGCCGCTATGTTCCGCCGCATGAACGAAATCAATCTGCTTAAGCTTACGCAGTGCCATGGCCGCGGCAAGTCTTTGTGAGAACGATTCGGTCATACGAATCCTTTCGGTTCAATTTAGATCAGACATTGGTTCAAAGCTTAGCACAATAGACCTGTCATTAATCACATGGTTCAATTATTGACGTAAATGTTTCGTGAATACAAGAAGCATGAGTTCAATTCAAGAATCGGAAGTTCAAAGCAGATTTTGTTCAATCCACTGTGCCACGCCGTCATCGTTATTCGATGGGCAGATCTCATCGGCTATCTTCAACACTTCCTGGTTGGAGTTCGCAACGGCCACTCCCCTTCCGGAACACTGAAGCATTGCGATATCGACCAAATCGTCACCAAAGGAAACGATCTGGCTCAACGGACTGGACAGATAGTCCGCAATGACGTTCAATGCCGTCTCTTTATTGGCCTGTGGATTCATCAGCATCCACAGTGAACCTTCGGAAATATGAACGTCGAAATCATCGGGGATCAGTTTGCCTGCATAATCCCACTGATCGGAATCCGGAAACAGGATAATCTTATCGGCGATGCCTTCAGGAACATCATTGAAGTCGGTATATCGCCAGGTTTGTGTTTTCCAATATTTGGTAACGTCGAAATTCGTATACCTGACATCGTCCATGACGATACCGACTTCCATACCGGGCAACTTTGTCAGCAGATACTTGCACACCTCACATGCACGTTGTGAGGAGAATCCGATTTTCCTCAAATGACCGTCCTGTACGAGCTGCGGAGAAGTAAGCATTTCGTAATCGGACGAGCCGGGAGCGAAATCCAGCAACGCTCCGTTAAGGTATGCCACGGCGTCTACGGGCAATTGCTTGACAAAGGAATAACCGGTACTGACCGGACGTGCCGTCTCCACCACGAACTTGATTCCCGCATCGTGCAGACGATTGATGTCGTCAATGGTACGTTTTGACAGGAATCGTTCTTCGAACGTTGCCCCATCATGCAGAAGGGTGCCGTCCAGGTCGGCCACGACCAACGTTGTCTTGCTGTGTTGATTGTTTTCTTTGGAGAACATGGGTAAACCTTCAAATCGGTGTAAGTCGATGTAAATGCGTTGAGAAACACTTCGGCCCATGACCTTGACGATCATGGGCCGAAGGAATCGAATCAATCAGATGAGATTGAACTTCGTCATCAAGCCGAGTGCGATGATGATCGCAACCCATAGCAGAGCGATGATGACGGTCCAACGATTCAGATTCTTTTCCGCCACGCCGGACGAACCAGCGTTCTGGGTGAGGCCACCGCCGAACATATCGGACAAACCGCCGCCCTTACCCTTGTGCATAAGAATCAGCAGGGTGAGCAAAAGGCTGAAAATAACAAGGATAATCTGCAGCACAAGCTTGACGATAGCCATAGCGGACACGAGTGAACCTCCAGTTCGTAAACACTGTCTTTTAGGATAGCGCATGGTGTTGAGAAAAGCCAATACATCCACACGTCGGAACCTGGGAGAACAACACATATCCCCAACGTTTATGCGGCGTTCCATTGAATGTCCGGGACTTCTACCTGGTCGCCTCAAGCGTAAGTCTGCAGATTTTGGCGAGCTCGTCCACTTTCAGGGCAGCTCCGCCTATGAGGAATCCATCGACGTCCGGTTCATTGATCAGTTCGACGGCGTTTTTCGAGGAAACCGAACCGCCGTAGATGATGCGGACGGTCTCACTCACATGTTCGTTGAAAGTTGTGCGCAAATCCTCACGAATGGCCTTCGCCGCATCCTGCGCGGACTGCGGAGTGGCGACCATGCCCGTTCCAATGGCCCATACCGGCTCATAGGCCACAATCAGCCGGGATGCTTCTTCGTCGGAAAGGTCCCTGGTGACATCATGCACCTGACCGACCGCATAGTCGAGTTCGATGCCCTGTCTTCGTTCCTCATAGCTTTCTCCGACGCATAGGATGGGCTGCATGCCGGCCGCAAGCACCGCGCGCACCTGATCAACGATGTTGGCATCGTCTTCCGGATGATATTTGCGTCGTTCGGAATGTCCGACGATCACATACGAGCAACCCAGCTGAGCGATCATATCAGCGGATACGTCTCCGGTGAAGGCTCCCTGAGACGTGACCGAGACCGCCTGCGCGCCGTAGCGGATCTTCAGATTATCGGATTCCACTAGCACCTGTACGCTGCGCAGCGATGTGAACGACGGCATCAAGGCGATTTCGCAACGTTTATAGTCAAAACGCATGTCACGCAGCCTCCATACCAGCTGCTGCACAAAATACGTGGCCTCAAGATGGTCGAAATTCATCTTCCAGTTGCCTGCGACCAGTGGGATACGTTGCGATGTCATACGTTCGTCGTCCTTGAACTACGTGTTGGTACGAGTGGAAAACAAGAGGTGCTCCCCCGTTGCAAACGGTGAGGGAGCACCTCTTCAGATGTTCATACGATCAGTCGAGCACCTTCAGGCCCGGCAGTTCCTTGCCCTCGAGGAATTCGAGGGATGCGCCGCCACCGGTGGAGATGTGCGAGAAGCCATCCTCCGGGAAGCCAAGGTTGCGTACGGCGGAAGCGGAATCACCGCCGCCGACGATGGTGAAGGCACCTGCTGCGGTAGCGTCGACCAAGCCCTGGGCCACAGCCTCGGTACCAGCCGCGAAGGCCTTGACCTCGAACACGCCCATCGGGCCGTTCCACACGACGGTCTTGGAATCCACGATCTTGTCGTGGAAGAGCTTCTGGGAGTCCGGGCCGATGTCCAGACCCATTTTGTCGGCCGGGATCGCTTCGGCGGAAACGACCTCCGGAGCGATGTCGTCATCGGACTTCGGGAAGCCCGGGTTCACGACGATGTCGGTCGGCAGTACGAGTTCGACGCCGTTCTTCTCGGCGCGCTCGATGTAGCCCTTGACGGTTTCGACCTGATCCTCTTCAAGCAGGGAGGTGCCGACCTCGAGACCCTTGGCCTTGAGGAAGGTGTAGACCATGCCGCCGCCGATGACCAGACGGTCGGCCTTGTCGAGCAGGTTCTCGATCACACCGAGCTTGTCGGAGACCTTGGAACCGCCGAGCACGACGG
>CAVBVU010000095.1:0-6658 GCA_963598975.1 Anaerovoracaceae bacterium | reverse complement strand
GTATGCTCCATCATCCGCGAGGATTCCGATGGAATCACGCAATCGGAGAACATAGCCATTACGGATGTGCCGACTGTAATCAAGTCTGAGGAATATCTTCATCAGGCTATGTTGGACTGGCGGCTGGTGGTGGCTTGGAACAAGCTATACAAAGCGTCGGCATGGGAATCCCTACGGTTCCCGGTCGGTCGTATCCACGAGGATGAGTATGTTCTGCATCAGGTGGCAGACCAATGTGGCACCATCAACGTGTTGCCGGACGGCCTGTACCATTACGTGGCCAATGAAAACAGCATCACGCACAGCGATTTCAGCATCAAGAACCTCGATTGCTTAGAGGCTTGGGCATGGCGGATGAAATATTGCGTGGACAAGAACTACCGGCAATGCGCAGTCTCGACTTTCGGTCTATTCGTTTGGGGTCTTGATCGTGCGTCCGGTCTAGACTGGTCGGATCGGGAGATCCGCGCCAGACTGGAGGAGGTTTTTAAGGAATTGAGGCATGTACCGCTTTCCGCCGGGTTCCTCCTACCGGTCAAACGGCGCCTGCAGTTTTTCGGATTATGGCTCGCTCCGTTCTTCACGGAACGAATGTTGAAGAAAATCAGACATGCAAAAAAAATAGTATGAACCTTGGAGATGTGGTTCAGGAACACCCCTTTTGATATTGAAACAATAATATAGTCAAGCAAAGAAAGACACCATGCATCAACTAATTCAGTCGAGCGAAGACGAACACGGATTCCTCTGTCCACAATCCATCAAACACAATGGCCGCACCTTCTTGCCTGAATTCTTTTCTCGACAATGGGGATTCCCCACTTGTCTAACTATCTCGTTCCTTCCGGTACTGTTCATTTGCATATTTGCGACACCGGCCTTCTATACTGTTGATGATGTCATACAAGCCATGTATCCCGAGGGGGGGGCATTATGGGCAGACTTCATATCTCATGCTTTACACACTTGCTCCAATCAGTGTGCCACTCGGATTGCTGGGGAGAATTTTCCCCAATTTGCCGGTTTTTGCGCTTTGCCAGCTATTTTTCATAGTTGTTTCCACAACATTCATGGTTCGTCTCGTATCTGGAGCGACCAATAGACCACTCATCAAGTTCTTCTATGTAACTTTGCTCATTGCCTGCGAATCATTTCTGACAACATATCTGACTTATACAGCGGTCGCCTTTGCGCTTACCGCATCCGGCCTATCGCTTCTTGTCACCAATGCAATCAATAGGCATATCCCTCATGCGACAAAACAAGACGTTGCGGGTTTCATTCTGATTTTCCTAGGCACATGTTTACGTCCCGAATCCGGATTCTCTACTTTCATCTTGTTCACCCCTTTCATGCTTTGGGTTCTTGTTCGCAACCGGCATATACCTTCCACCATTCGAGGAGTGGTTGCCTGCGTGTCCGCCGGTCTCGCCTATGCGATCGGCATGGCAGTTTACTTTGTCACTCCCGGATGGCAGCAACTTCCATGGGCTCTCAAGGTTGGACGAGCTGTCATCGATACGCCACATGTAGACACATCTAAGATTCAAGAAGTTTCCCCGAATCTTAGCGAAAACGATGTCTTCATGCTTTATGACTGGTGGTTTGGCGACAGCAGTGTGTTCAGCCCCGACGTCTTTCAGAAAGTCTCCACCGTCGTAAAAACATATTCCCTTTCCAATATTCCACTCAACGGCAAACGTAGCCTTTTACTTGCTGGCGTAGCGGTCATTCTCTTGTGTTGTCTCTCATGGCTTCTTACTCACAACATACGTCATATGGATCGATCCATTACAGCTCTTCAAATCGGCATCATCCTCTGCTTTATCGCTACGCTTCTTATTCTTGCCCTGCGCAACCGTATGGTCGACAGAGTTATCTTTCCGCTTGTTGTCACTTCGATATACGCTCTTCTCGCCGCCTCTTGTGGCTACGACACGGCAATAGCAGTAACACAACAGCGCAACATATCCACAAGACAAGTTTCTAAGGTTATTACAGTTTCGATCAGTATTATCTGCATTATTTTCGCCTTTATTATCCCGGCGAATCGTTATGAAAACATCAGAGTTAACGCAAACTGGACATCCATCACACATGATCGTATCCAAGAATATACGTCAAGTCACCACAATCAAGTTTTTATCCTTGGCACAGGCACATGCGATGAATCTTACGTGCAAAACCACAATATATTTGAAACCTTTAAATCCTGCCAGTACCAAACCAATGAAATCCTTCGCGGCGGTTGGCGGATCTTCACCGATCCTGATGACTACATTTTTAATCAAAAGAATCTTGATAAATCCCATCGTTATGGCAATCTCATCAATCGATCGGATGTTCGTCTCATCGCTGATGAGGAAACAGCTTATAGGATGCTGACATTCCTTCGCGAACATTACGACTCGCAGGTTATCATGACCAATGAAAGTACCTTCAATGATTCGAATTTTAGCGTGTATAGATACGACCGAATTTCGAATGCACAATAGTTAGTCGTAGATATGTAGACACATAGCAATCGTTGTCGGATATCGTGAAGTGGTCTGATTTTTGTTTCACCTAGTGAGGAGGAACAAAAATCAGACCACTTCACGCTTACGCCATCATTGGATTTGAATCAAATCATTTTCGTTAATGGGGCGAACCACTTTTGCCGGGTTTCCAACAGCAACTGAATTGCTCGGAATCGACTTGCACACCACTGACCCAGCACCAATAATGACATTGTCTCCAATGGTCACACCGCCGATGACGCTGGCGTTCGCGGCTATATATACATTATCTCCAATAATCGGCCAGTGTCCGGCATTTTGGCCGATCACTACGCCAGGGCCTACTCTCAGGTTTTTGCCGGCACGCTGAGGAATGACGACCGAAAAATTATGCGAAATATACAGCCCCGCTCCAATTTCTCCATCAATCTCAATGGCCATTGAAGGAGGCATCAACACTTTGCCTACTGAGCAAAGGAGACGAACCACTTTCTTCCCGCTGTGGGATAGTCTATAAACAAGAACATTCCTGAACGGAATCTCCTGCACGCAAGCGCGTACGCGCACATTATCCGCAGCGCTTCTTTCATTCTCCGGGAACCATTTCATTACGCGATACATATCCTGCAGTATCTGTTCACGCATTTCAGGTTCGCATTGACCGAACGCGACTTCGAAAGGCAGGTTTCGCAGACGCCACATAAGGTGATTATTCATGTTCCACCGTTCCCGTAATCATCGCTAAAACTCTCCTATCAATTGGTCCTTCTACCAGGTCGTACCACATTGCTTATGGAATCAACCTCGTAAGAGGCGCAAACTGCTCGGCAAACCAACCTCCGGGGAACCTGGGATCCGTAACCTTCATCACTTGATCAACCAGTTGCGGAACCTCTTCAACGGTGTTCGCAAAAGCGATATACGGCACATCCTTCAGCCATTCGTATGCAAAACCAACTTTGCCATTCGCATTATTCAGCGCAACGCAGGGAGTACCGGTAATAACGGAAAAAATCATGCCATGCAGACGGTCGGTGATGACCAGACGTGCTTTCTTGAATTCCGCCCATTTATCGGCAACAAGCTGTTCACCGAATTCTCGTAACACCGGATAGTTATCATCACTGATGGTGGTATCCGTATATCGCCACTGGTCACTCACCGAAGCGGCCACTTCTTCCAAACGGCGGTGCGCCACATCGTCGGAGACTTTCTCCACATCATTGCGCATACACAGCAACACACCGCTACGCTGTCCGAACGAAGCGTTGTCTTCTCCCTGAACAGACAGCACAATGTCCGGCACGAGTTGCACATCGCAATTCGGATACGCCTCTTTCATTCGTCCGTACGACACCTTTTCACGGGCGAACAGATGAAGATCCGGATGAGCATTATAGATCTTCTGCGTATGCTTGAGATACCGCTGGCTGCTTTCAGAATCCTCATAGCTTATAGTTTGGGGAAACAATACGATTCGATTATGCTTCATCGATGAGATGAGACGAAGGCGGTAATCTTCCTCTTTCCGATACAACGTTCCCATGTTGCCGCCACCCTGCAAATAAATCACATCATCTGGCGTGCAGTACTTTTGCAGACATGACAGAATAGTGGTGGGATCACCCCCGAAAGAAAGACACGGACGTTCACTGGAAGAGCGAAGTATACGTCGTTCCGCGAGCGCAATCGCATGATCTCCGATATTGCAATAATTCGGACAACACGTCAAAATATTTTTCGGCTTATCCGAGATTGCCTCGAACTGAGGACCGTGCAAACGAAGACCTTCCTCGCACATATCGCGATTCTTCCACATACGCAAACGGCCATCACCGATTAATTCTTTTATGGAATAGATAGCTTCCATCTTGAGAGACATCAAATTTCCTTTCTGGAGTCGAACAACAAATTAAGTAACGTTCACTAAATCAACGATGTATTTTTTTGATTACCAGTTGCTGGAACTTACGACGTTCCGCACCGTCAAACGCTATGAACAGGTTGATGGCTCCTGCCACTAGCGCGCATACGCAAGCGGCGACAATGAGCGTCAACCATGAATTAACCGGGAAAACCGCACGGTACGCAAAAGACACCGCCACAACGGTTACCACACATACACATCCGCGGATAATGGCCTTATAGAACGTATGCCAAGGCAGCTCCAGGCAATATGCCGCATACATGGGAGTGAACGTAAGATTGCGGATGAGACCCCAAACCATTGACGCCACCGGAACGGACCATATTCCCATTCCCGTGAATTTCATCAACAGAATGACAGTAAACACGTACGCGAAGCCAAATGCGATCCATGTCAGCGCCGGCACCTTGAGTTTATTGGTCACGGTATATACGTTAAAGATGGTGTTGATGCTGCACGTCACCACCATTGGCACCAATGTAAGAATAGACAATCCCTGCAAAAGCTGCGCGTCCTGCGACGGAACCCAAATACGGAAAAAGTCCACACCGAACACCATCAGGAAACCTATCGGAATCATCATCAGATATCCCATTACCTTAATGGAGAAGTCGATGGAATTCAGCAATTCCTTCTTCTGTTTGTGGGCATAATGAATAGTGAACTGAGGAATAAAGACACCCACCAATACACTCACCAGAGATTGGATGAAATTCGGAACCGTTTTTACGATGGAATATTCACCACTGGCCTGAGCGCTAATAAACAGATTCACCAAGTAGATATCCAATGTAGTGAGCAGCACCACACTCAGCTGATTCACCGAATTCCATACTCCAGAACTCAGCAAAGTCTTGACGGCCGCACCACTGTACTTGGTACGATCAACTTTAAATTCCGGCAAAAGCTTACGAGTGTAGTAAATGTTGGCGCATGCCAGATAGGTGGTCACAATCATCATCGTTCCGGTAACGAACCAAATTCTTGGTTTGAACGCCGCGAACAGCACCACCAAAATTACCGCACGCAGTATATTGCCTTCGATGTTACGCTTGGCGCTCAGCTCCAACCTGTTCTTAATGTAAAAGACATTGCCGAACACGCTCAACACCAGTGAAATTTCCATTGCCAACAGCGCGTAGGCAAACGTCAACTGCACATCGGTCAACAAGCCAGCTGGCACATTCATGAACTTATCGATGTACAGCACGAATGGCACACTCGGAATCGCCAGAATCACCGCCAGTACCGTGTTCGCCATCAACACTGAGTTGAAATACACCTGCGCTTGCTCAGTGTGCCCCTGGCTCATTTCTATCGTCAAGAAACGGCTTGCCATGGAGTTTAGCGCCACAGTGATGATGCTGATATAACTGAGGAAGTTATTGGCAAGAGGAACGAAGCCATAGGCTTCACTACCCAAAGTATTGATGATGTACGGCGTAAGTACGAAATTAATGCCAAACTGCACGCCGAACGCAATGACATTAGCGATCATATTGACCGCCAAACGTTTACTATTCCCCACTGATAAAAACCTTTCCTTTTGCCGATACCCCGCCCCGGCATTAAATGCTTAAAGATTCTTGGCTTTTTTCAACATCCACTCCGTGAGGAACGGAGCGAACCACAATCCGAAAAACTGCAGGCGCCGTTTGACCGGTAGGAGGGATCCGGCGGAGAGCGGCACATGCCTCAATTCCTTGAAAACCTTCTCCAGCTTGGCATGGATCTCCCGATCCGACCAGTCAAGCCCGGACGCAAGGTCGAGATCCTTGATGAACTCATCAAAAGTCAAGACCACACATTGCCGATAGTTCTTGTTCACACAATATTTCATTCGCCAAGTCAAGGCTTCCAGACGATCAAGGTTCTTAATACCGAAATCGCTGTGCGTGATGCTGCTGTCATTGGCCATGTAATGGTACAAGCCGCCCGGCAACACGTTGATGGCCCCGCATCGATCCACCACCTGAGGCATGACATACTCATCCTCGTGTATGAGACCGACCGGGAACCGCAGGGATTCCCACACCGACGCCCTGTACAGCTTGTTCCAAACCACCACCAGACGCCAGTCCAACGTGGCCCGGTAAATGTATTCCTCAGAACCGATTGCCGTCGGCACATCCACGACGGCTTCACTTCCCAACCGTACGGTCTCATTGGCACTCTCAGTACCATCCTCCGACCATGCGATTCCATTGGAATCTTCACAGACAATGGAGTATAT
>CAVBVU010000094.1:0-6710 GCA_963598975.1 Anaerovoracaceae bacterium | reverse complement strand
GATAGTAGGAGCGCGGATCGTCCGGACCCGCGTCGGTCGGAGTCACCACCACTTCGGCGCCGTACGCGCGCAATACGGCGCGCTTGGCTTCGGAGACCTTGTCGGGCAGGGTGAAGATGGTACGGTATCCACGCTGCTGGGCGACCAAGGCCAGGCCCACGCCGGTGTTGCCGGAAGTCGGCTCCACGATCACGCCACCGGGCTTGAGTTCGCCGCTTTGTTCGGCCGCGTCGATGATGCGTTCGGCGATGCGGTCCTTGGAGGATCCGCCCGGATTGAAATACTCGACTTTGACGGCGATCGTGGCCTTGACGCCTTCGGTCACGTGGTTGAGCTTGACGAGCGGGGTGTTGCCGATCAGTTCGGACATTGAATGGTGGATGGTCATGTCGGTTCCTTCTACAGTGCGTTTCGTGGGCTTTTCGATTGTTGATCTGTTTCGAGAAGCTCGCGATGCAACGCGCTGTGTTGAAACGGGACTTGCCGTGATGACTTGAACCCTGTTCGTTCCGCATTGTTTTCCAACCGCGATATTCATGCAGGTATCGGAATGAAGGTTCGACCGTTCGCAATCGTCCACGCCGGCATATGTTCGCGCTTACATTCACGAATCTGCGGTTTGGATGACGAAAGAATGTCCTGTCTCAAGTTATGCGTCGATGATCCACGCGCCCCTCGGGCGGTTGGTCAGCGACAACAACATGAGCAAATGAACATGAGTCAAACAATACCACGCCAATAGACATCGGCGTGTCGCATTTCGGAACCGCGCACTTCGGGGGATTCGGCCATGACGGCATCCCCTTTCGCCATACCCCTCCCCCGCAGGAACGATACTTTTGATACGCATACGGCGATACAGTGTGAAAAAAGACACATATACAAGCATGACCGGGCATGTCGAGCGGGATGCGGCAAGGGGGAAGACGTGTTCTTGACCACAGTCTCGACCGCGATATGCTGCATGCACGCCAACATCCCCATGCGAACCGACACGTTCACGCATCCGCTCGGGCCGATTCTCTGCATCGTCATCACCGTCGCGCTGGCGGTCGCCATTCTGCTGATCATGAAATACGAGCAGAAACGGTCCAATCGCAGGCTGCACGCGGAAGTCGATCTTGTCAAAAGCCGAATCGTGGCCATGTCGGGCCAACCTCACGTCATCTTCAATTCGCTGACGGCCATCCAGGAACTATGCGCGGACAATCCCTTGAAAGCGCGTGCCATCATCAATGATTTCTCTTCATATCTTCACGGCAACCTGTATCTGCTTGGCGCAGAGACCATTCCCTTCGCCACGGAAATGGAATTCTGCAAAGCCTACATAGCGCTCGAACAAATGGATTCGCCATCCAAAGTGGATATCAGCTGGCAAACGGACCGCATCGATTTCTCCATAGCGCCGATGGCGATGCAGACCGTTCTTGAATACCTGCTGCTGTATGGCCGCACAGCCAAGCAGGATCTTCAACTGACGATCCATTCAAGCAAGGGGGACCATGACTGGTACGTACAGGTGAAGACCAACGCGCCAGCCGCCTGTCTGAGGAAAAATCCCCAGGCGATCGTCGATCTTGACAATGTTCAGGACCGTATGAAAACGCTCTGCGACGGAGACCTGACCGCGCGAAAAGACACGAAAACGACCATACTGACGCTGACTTCAGCGAAACGATTGGCCACCGCCGACTGATCACAACGACGCCGCAGCGACCAGTCGTCCGGCATAGTCGCTGGACGGATCGGCAAGCACCTCTCCGGCCCTGCCGACTTCCTCCACACAACCGTCACGCATCACCATAATGGTGTCGGCGATGTGACGCACCACACCAAGATCGTGGGACACCATGATCAGCGCCATCTGCGGATTCGCCTTACGCACGGCCTCGAACGATTCGAGGATGCGCACCCGAGCCTCCACGTCGATGGCGCTCATCGGCTCGTCCGCCAGCAGCACCTTCGGACGGTCGGCAATGGCACGGGCGATCGCGGCCCGCTGCGCCTGGCCTCCGGAAAGCTCCATGGGGAAACGATTGCGGAACACGGACGGATCAAGCCCTGCCATATGCAACGATTCATCGGCACGTTCGGCGATTTTCTCATCCGTCCAGTCACGATGGCGCAAACGCAGAGGCTCTTCGACGGACTTGCCGATCCGCCATCTCGGATCAAGGGAGCCGAACGGATCCTGAAATACAAGACCGGATTGACGCCGCAGTTTCTGCGCGACATCGCCGACCGCCTTACGCCCCTCATAGGAAACGACGCCGCCATCCATCGGCTCCAAGCCAAGCAGCACGCGCGTCAACGTGGTCTTGCCAGAACCGGAACCACCGATCACGGCCAGGCATTCTCCCTCATGGACCTGCACATCAATGCCGAACAACACTTGGGCACGTTGACGTTTCGTGCCATAAAACTTCGTCAGACCACGACCCTCAAGCACGACGTCACCCATGGAAAGCCTCCCTAACACCGGAATCGTCGCAAACCTCACCGTCATCCGGCGAAGGCAACGACAACGCCTTCGCGGAACGCACCAGCCTTCGGGCCTGCACGGTGTGCGGCGAGGTCAACAATTCGAGCGTGTCCCCGGATTCCACGATCACGCCCTCATGCAACACATAACTGCGCGTGGTGGCACGTTTGAGCACCGCGAAATCATGTGTGATGAACAGCATGGACGCGCCGGATTCGTCGACAAGGGAAGTCAGCACATCAACAATCTGACGCTGCGTGATCGAATCCAACGCCGTGGTCGGCTCATCGGCGATGATCAGACGCGGAGACGTGATGAGCGCGGTCGCGATGCCAACCCGCTGCTGCTGGCCTCCGGACAGCTCATGAGGATACTTATCCAACACATCCCGACCAAGCCCAACCTTCGCCAACATGGATTTGACACGTTCCATACGTTCGTCAGCGGAAAGGTCATAATGCAGGGCCAACGGCAACGCCACCTGCTTCGCCACGCTCACCACAGGATTCAACGCCGCAGCCGGATTCTGAAACACCATGCCGACATACCGTCCCCGAAGGTCGGCCACCATGGCATCCGACGCGCCGACGACCTGCACTCCCCCAAGCTCGACCCTGCCGCCGACTTGGGTGCCATACGGCAAAAGTCCCATCATGGCCTTGCCGATCATGGATTTGCCGGAACCGGACTGGCCGATCAAACCGACGCGCTCGCCATCCGAAATGTTCAGATCGACGCCGCCGATAATGCTTTTGCCGCCGATGGCGACCGTAAGTCCCTGAATGGAAACGCTCATGCGCCCTCCCTCAACGCCGGGTTCGTCAGTGGATCGACCGCGTCACGCAACGCGTCGCCTAACAGGTTCAACGCCACGACCACCACGGTGACCACCAGTCCGGGCCACAACACGGCGGTTGGATGGATGCTGATGAATCGTACCGAAGTAGAAAGCGAATGCCCCCAACTCGGCACGCCGGCGCCCACGCCAACGCCCAGATAGGTCAATCCAGCCTCCGCAAGCAGCGAGGTTCCGGCGCTTATGGACAACTGCACGCACAACACCGGCAGCGTATTCGGCACGATATGCGTGAAAAACACGCGAACCGAACCGGCACCGGACCACAGCGCCGATTCCACATACGCCGACTGCGCAGCGAGCAGTGCGGAGGGGCGTAGGATTCGGGCCAGATTAAGCCCGTAAGCGAACCCGCATGCCGCCACGATCACCGCCGCGCTGGCTCCGAACGGCACCGACAGAATCAACGCGACCAATACCGTCGGAATGGAGATCAACGCGTCTACCACCACCACCGACGCGGATGACAACGCGCTGTTTCTCGACACCATGGCCGCCACGATCAGCAGACCGAACGCCGCGGCCACCACCACAGTGAGGACGGCGATCATAAGGTTCGTCCGCGACCCGGCCATCAGCCAGCTCAGCACATCGGCGCCCACACCATCCGTGCCAAGAGGATGCGCCATGGACGGCGACGACCATACGTTGAAGCCATCCGTCTCCAGCAAAGGATGCGGGGTCCACAGCAAGGACGCGATGGAGACGAACAGCCACAGTCCTATGACCACAATCGCGTATTTGCCGCTCGGCTTGCGCCACATGGACGCGAATACGGTTTTCACGGTATGAAATCCCATCATGACCGCCCTTTGCGAGAAGACGCGGAATCGTCGTTAAGCCTCGGATCAAGCATTCTGTGCAACAGATCGACCACCAGACCGAGCAGCAGGAAGAACGCGCAAAGCAGGAACAACTCGCTTTGCACCGCGGTAAGATCGCGGTTGCCCACATCGGTGACCAGCATGGCACCAAGGCCCGGCAGCGCGAATAGGTTCTCAACCACCATCACTCCGGTAACCATCTGGGCGAAAATCAACCCGACCACCGATACCAGCTGTGCGGTGGAAAGCCGCAAGGCCACGCGCAGCACCGCCTGTTTGCGGGTCATGCCGCAGGCCATGGCCATGGCCACCGCCTGGGACGAGGCGGACTCCCCCACCGAGGCCCGCGTGTAGCGCATGATGGACGCCCCCGCGGTAATGCCGGTGGCCACCGCGGGCAACATCAACGCGGCCACGCAGTCCAACGGATCGGACCAACCCGTATCAGGAAACCCTTGCGAAGGCAGAATGCCGAGCAGACCGCTGCCCTTCGAAAACAGCAGGATCAGCAACAAGCCACCCCACAACGCCGGAATCGCGCCGGCCACAATCGCCAACGCACGAAGAGCGTCGGCCAACCGTTCGTTGCGCGTCAGAACGGCAAGACAGCCAAGCGGCAGGCCAATCGCCAACGCGATCGCCAAGCTCAGTATGACCAACGGAAAAGTCACGGACGCGCGGGACGCGACCTGCCCGGCCACCGCCTTGCCGCTGACCACCGAAACCCCGAAATCGCCGTGCAGCAGTCCCGAAATCCAATCCCAGTACTGCTGGACGTACGGTTTGTCAAGTCCCATCTGCGAGCGCAGCGACGCAAGTTTCTCGGCGGTGGCTCCGGTGCCAGCCACCACCGCGGCCACGTCTCCGGGCAGAATCCGCAATAGCGCGAATACCAGCAGAGACAATCCCACAAGCGCTCCCGCGAACAGGAGGAGACGCTTTCCCAAGAATCTCATGAATCCGTCTCCTTCAGTGGGTTCAGTGCAGGTTCCTGTATGCAACGTTTCATTGTGCGGCCCGCGGCGGTGCCGTCCAAGGCATTGTCGTCGGTGGCGTTGCCATCAGCGGCAACAGCGTCCGTAACATTACCGTCCGCAATGCTACTGCGCCTTGGAGATGGCCCACATCGGCAGCACCGTCTGGCTGAGCTTCTCCGGGAATCCGGAGATGTTCTTGTTGTAGGCGACGGTCACGCGGTATCCGAACAGCCAGTCGGCCGGGGAATCCTCACTCACGATCCTTGCCGCCTGCTTCAGGTAATCCTCGGTTTCGGCATCGTCCGTGGCGGCCAAGGCCTTGGCGTACAGCTCCTGCACCTGCGCGTTGTCGTAATGGTAGTAATAGTCGGGCGTGGTCCACTTGTAGAAGTCGTGGCTTTCCGCGTGATCCACCAGCGAAAGTTCGTAGTCGCCGTTGGCATGCACGTTCTGCAGCCAGGTGGAGAATTCCACGTAGTCGATCTTCAGGTCGATGCCGATCTTCGACAATTGGCTGCGCAGCTGGTCGCCGAGCTCGGTTCCGTACGTGTTGGCGTAGGTGAGCGTGAGCGCGAGCGGGTTGTCGGTGGAGTATCCGGCCTGTTCCATCAGGGATTTGGCCTTGTCCACGTCGTACGGATATTCGCTTGTCAGGTCCTCATAGCCCGGGTCGACGGATGGGATGGGGCCGGCGAGCGCGTAGTCCACGTCTCCTCGCGAGGCGATGATCTCCTCATGGTTGATGGCGTAGCGGATGGCTTGGCGCACGCGTTTGTCGGAGAGCTTCTCGTTCGTGCAATTGAATGCGAGCACGTATTTGTCGCTGCCGTCGGCCGCGGATACTTGGTAGGTGTTGGTGTCGAGCGCCTTGGCGAGGGTCGCGTTGGCCGGCGAGAGAATGTCGACGTCGCCGCTTTTGAGCGCGTTGATGGCTGCGTTGTCGTCAGTGATGAATCGCAGGATGATGTTTTCGGTGGCCGCCTTGTGGTCGTTCGACCAGTAGTTCGGGTTGGCTTTGAGCACCATCTTGCTGCTGGAATCGAAGGATTCCACCGTGTAGGGGCCGGATCCGATGGCTTCGGTCTTCGCGTCATAGTCGGCTTCGCTGTCGAAGACCAGTCCCGGACGTCCGGTCAGGTACCACAGCAGGTTGGAATCGGGAGTCGACAGCGTGAGTTTCACGGTATTGGAATCCACGACTTCGGCCTTGTCCAGGCTGGAGACCTGGTTGGCGTTGTAGTACTGCTGTTCCTTGAGCTGGTTGATGGACCAGGCCACGTCCTCGGCATCGAGCGTGTGGCCGTTGGAGAAGCGCATGTTCTCGTTGAGGTGGAAGGTGTAGGTCTTGCCGTCGTCGGATATATCCCACGTCTTGGCCAGACCGGGCTGCACCTTGTTGTCGGAGTCGCGCGAAAGCAGTCCCTCGTATACGTTGCCGATGAGCACCTGTTCGATCGCGGAGCCGGACTGGTGGCGGATGTCGAGGCTTACCGGGGCGAGCTTGAGGCCGATGGTGACGGTGTCGGCCTTGCCTTGCGTGCCGGTTTTGCCGTTGTTGCGCAGTGCGATGA
>CAVBVU010000093.1:0-6733 GCA_963598975.1 Anaerovoracaceae bacterium | reverse complement strand
CCTTGACGGCGTCGACACCGGCGTCGATCATGGCCTGAGCGCCCTGACGGGTGGCCACGTTGCCGCCGATGATGTCAACGCCCGCGAAAGCGGAATCGGACTTCAGGCGACGAATCATGTCGAGCGCGAGCTTTGCCTCGCCATTCGCGGTATCGACCACGAGCACGTCAACGCCGGCTTCCATCAGAGCGGAGGCACGGTTGTAGGCGTCGCCCAGGAATCCGATGCCAGCGGCAACGCGCAGACGGCCCTGCTCATCCTTGGTGGCGTCCGGGTACTGCTCGGTCTTGACGAAGTCCTTCACGGTGATCAGACCGGTCAGGTGGCCTTCTTCATCGACCAGCGGCAGCTTCTCGACCTTGTGCTTGGCCAGCAGGTCATGAGCGTCTTCCTTGGAGATGTTGGACGGGCCGGTGACCAGGTTCTCGCGGGTCATGACCTCGGAGACCTTGAGACGGTCATAGTCTTCGGAAGCGATGAAACGCATGTCACGGTTGGTGATCACGCCGACGAGCTTATTTTCCTTGTCGACGACCGGCAGACCGGAGATATGGAAGCGTCCGCACAGCTTGTCGAGATCGGCGAGGGTCACGTCCGGGCTCACGGTCAGCGGATCGCTGATCATGCCGGATTCGGAACGCTTGACGATATCGACCTGAGCGGCCTGATCGTCGATGGAGAGGTTACGGTGCAGCACGCCGATACCGCCGTTACGTGCCATGGCGATCGCCATGTCGGACTCGGTGACGGTATCCATTGCAGCGGAGATGGCCGGAACCTTCATCGTGATGTTACGGGTCAGGTGGGTGGTGGTGTCCACTTCGGACGGAATGACATCCGTCTCGTTCGGCAGCAGCAGCACATCGTCGTATGCGAGGCCAAGCTGAGCGAAAATCGGAGGAAGTGGAGCGTACGTGGAATCTGCATTCATATCAGGAATTGTAGCCATAGGCATACTGTAGAAATGCGGTAGGACTTAACGCGACACGACTTCCACACCGTTTCCGTCGCACCACTTCAGCTCCGCTACTTCGCGAGTTTTTCCGACCTGTTCTCCTCACGCATCTCCGGAAGGCGTCTTTTCAGATACGGATACATGGTGGCCACCGTCAGCAACGCCATCGCGATGAGGAATCCGACCAGCACATATCTTGCTTTGAAGAACAGCGTCATGATCGAGCCGAATGCGATCAACGCCGCCCATCCCCACAGAATCAGCACCGCCCCCTGCACGGAGTGGCCGATGCGCAGCATGCGGTGGTGCAGGTGCATGCGGTCGGGATGCATCGGCGACTGTCCCTTGCGCAGACGGCGAACAATCGCAAGACACATGTCGAGAATCGGCAGGAACAGCACGAGAATCGGCAGCAGAATCGGCATGAACACCGGCAGATAGATGCTGGCGTGAATACTGGCCGGGTCAAGACGGCCGGTCATGACGATCGACGCGCAGGTAATCAGGTAGCCGAGCAGCATCGAGCCCGAATCTCCCATGAACAGTTTCGCCGGATGCCAGTTGTGCATGAGGAATCCCACACACATGCCGACCATCGCAATGTCGATCAGCGTTGCCATGGAAGCGTACGATGGCGAGCTGCGTGCGATGATATACGAGTAGATGGCGAACGCGATGCCGCCTATCGCCACGATTCCGGAAGACAATCCGTCCAGTCCGTCCACAAAATTGACGGCATTGATGGATGCGACGATCAGGAACGCCGTGATGGCCATGGAAAGACTCGGCGATGCGGTTACTAGGGAGCCGAGCGGCAGCGAAATGATCTGCAGACCGCCCCATGCCACGAACACGGAGATCAGCAGCTGTCCGGCAAGTTTGAGCATCCAGTCAAGATCCCATAAATCGTCGGCCATGCCCAACAGACTGATCATGATGGCGCCTGCTAGGATCACCCACGCCTGATACGATTCCCGGAACAGCCCTTCGATGAACGGAATGCGCGACGCGAATAGCATGGACACCGTGAAACCGATCAGCATGCCCAGACCGCCCAGTCGCGGCGTCGGAATGGTATGCACGTCTCGCGCCCTCACCTCGCCGACCGCACCGATCTCAATGGCGACATGCCGAATCAGAGGCGTGATCAGATACGTGACCCCGCCCGCAATAGCCGCAATGAACAGATAGATTCTCATATGCCTAAAGCACCACCATTCACAGTCAGGGCCTTCCGAATCGTGGTCGAGCGAATCACTCCCTCTCGAAGCACTGTAATGCCGTCACGCTCATGATGATCCGCGGCGACCACCGTGGACGCCACATGTCCGGGAGTCGCACCCCCGTCAAGATACAGGTCGACCGACTCCCCCAAAGCCGCCACCGCTTCCTGAACGGTCTGTGCGCTTTCCTCCCCGGATCGGTTCGCGCTGGTCGCGGCCAACGGACCTGTGGCACGCAGCACGCGCAAGGCCTCCGCGGAATTCGGAATACGCACTCCCTGGGTGACCATGCCTGTGGCCGGATCCGTGCGCACGGTGGCCAGGGAGCAGTCCCCTTCGGCCTGCGCGATTGGCGAGAACGGACCGGGCATGAACATGGCGGCCAGTCGGTTCAACGGCACCGGCAGATAAAGATGCAGTTTCTCCATGCTTTCGATTGTTGGCAACAGCACCTGCAACGACTTGAATCTCGGCCGGTTCTTCGCCGCGAAGACCTTGCGGATGGCTTCGACGTTACGCGGGTCGCAGGCCACGCCGTACACCGTGTCCGTAGGAATCACAATCAGTCCTCCGTCACGCACGACCTGTACCGCTTGTGCAAGGGATTCGTCGGTAATGGCGCGGATTTCGCTCATGACACCTCCCAATTGGCCGTATTGACCCCACCATTGTAATGCACGGAATGATGGTGACGGCAACACGGCCGATTCCTTACGATGATTGAAATATCACGCTTTTTCCGCCACGAGATACCGTGGCCGGTTCGTATAGTCGTTTCGAACAAGCACGTCCGTGAAACCGTGCGCATTGGCGTATGCCGTAAGCCGGTCGCCCTGCGTGATGTCATGTTCCATGACCAGCAGTCCGCCTTGCCTGAGCAGCCCGGCAGCACGGTCGATGATGAGCTCCGGAATGAGCGTTCCGTCCGCGGAACCGCCATATAGCGCCATTTGAGGATCGTAATCACGTACTTCCGGCTGTTGCGGAACATCCGTCAACGGCACGTACGGCGGATTCGTGAGTACGATATCGACCGTTCCGTCCAGATGGCTCAAGGTCGGGTTGAGCGTCGCGTCGGCGATTTCCAGATGGTAGTTGCTGGCGATGCTGGGGTACGTTTTCGCGGTCTCGTCGAGATTGCGGCGCGTCCATTGCGCGGTCCGTTCGCTTTTCTCGACGGCCCAGACCTCGCTTCCGGGCATTTCGGTGACGAATGCCAGTCCGATCGCGCCGCTTCCCGCGCACAGGTCGACCGCACGCGCGGCATACATGCCGTGTTTGGTCGCCCAATCGATGCCTTCCTGAACGATCAGCTCGGTTTCCGGACGTGGGATGAACACTCCCGGGCCGACTTTCAGATCAAGGTAGCGAAATGGCGCGTGACCGGTGATGTGTTGCAGCGGTTCGCGTTTCATACGACGATCCACCATGGCGTGGAAGTCGGAAAGCGCGGTCTGCACAGATTGCGCCGCTTCCGATTGCACAGATTGGCCCGCTTCCGATTGCACGGACTGCGCTGCTTCCGATTGCACGGGCCGGTCCGATTGCACGAATCGCGCCGCTTCCGCCGTTTGCGATTCCTTCGGGACGCTCCCTACGCACGTTGCGGCAAGAGATTCGACATCGCTGCCCATCAGCATGGCCTTGTCCACGTCCTGCAGTTGCGTCCCGAATGCTTCGGCGCACAGCAGTTTGGCGTCATGCTCCGGAGTGTCGACTCCCGCCGCGCGTAGCATGGCCGCGGCGGAACGCACTATTTCGAATACGGTCGCCACAGCATGCCTTACTTCTGGTTGGCCAGACGATCCGCTTCATCCGCCTGAATGTCGCTGTCGATCACGGCCTGCAAGTCGCCGTCGAGCACTGCGTCGAGATTGTACGCCTTATAGTTCGTACGATGGTCGACGATGCGGTTTTCCGGGAAATTGTAGGTGCGGATGCGTTCGGAACGGTCCAGCGAGCGCACCTGAGAATGACGCATGTCGGCTGCCTGCGCGGCCTCCTCCTCGTGTTTCATGGCAAGCAGGCGGCTTTTGAGCACGCGCAATGCGGCCGCGCGATTCTGGATCTGGCTCTTCTCATCCTGCATGCTTACCACGATGCCTGTGGGGATGTGGGTCATGCGGACCGCGGAATACGTGGTGTTCACGGACTGTCCGCCAGGGCCGGAGCTCATGAAGATGTCGATTTTCAAATCCTTCTGATCGATTTCAATCTCGTCGTCGTCCTCGTCGGCTTCCGGGAACACGATCACGCCGGCCGCGGACGTCTGGATACGCCCCTGCGATTCGGTCACGGGGATGCGCTGAACGCGGTGCACGCCGCCCTCATACTTGAGCGATGCCCATACACCCTCTTCCGGAGATGGGGTTCCCTTCGCGCGAATCGCGAGCTGAACGTCCTTGACGCCGCCCAATTCGGTGGTGTTCTCGCTCTGCAAGGTGACGGACCAACCGCGCTTTTCCGCGTAACGCATGTACATGCGCAGCAGATCGCCGGCGAACAGCGCGGCTTCTTCGCCGCCGGTGCCGGCCTTGATCTCCATGATCGTGTCTCGCGCATCGTCCGGATCGCGCGGAATCAGTGCTGTGCGCAGTTTCTCTTCGACCACGGGAAGCTCGGTTTCCAATCGCCTGGCTTCTTCGGCGAAATCGGGATCTTCCGACGCCATCTCCTTGGCCGCATCCAAATCGTCCTTCACCTGCAGATATGCGGTGTAAGCGGAGACGATGACGCCGAGTTCCGCATGACGACGGCCCATCTTGCGCATTCTGTCGGGATCGGACGCGATCTCCGGCTCGGCCATCTGCTGTTCGATATTGCGGTATTCCTCTAGCGCGGTAGCCGCCGCGGGAAACTGTTCGTCTGCCAATGTACGCCTTTTCTATCTGATTGAATCTACGTTCCGACGGAAAACGCATCGTCGGGATCTGCTCAACTTGTACATCATATAAGGTGGCCCGGAAACGAAGAACGCCAGCCCATAATGGACTGGCGTTCCTTCATTGCCTCAAGGCAATAAGACTCACTTGGCCTTCTTGCCGTAGCGCTTCTCGAAGCGAGCCACGCGGCCGCCGGTGTCGAGAATCTTCTGCTTGCCGGTGTAGAACGGGTGGCAGCTGGAGCACACGTCGGCGGTCAGGTGATCGCCCTTGACGGTGGAACGGGTGACGAAGGTGTTGCCGCAAGAGCAGGTAACCTGCACTGCGTGATAATCAGGATGAATACCCTGCTGCATAGTTGTCTCCTAGAGATTCGGGGGGACCCGGGTCGCAGTGCCCCGATGGCAGAGCGTGAACCGGATAACCCGTCAGATGTTAGCAAAGGGTATGGATTGACCGGACCAACACCAACAGAGCAATGACCTCCGACAAGCAAGAAGCCCTTGGAACCGCATGATTCCAAGGGCCTTCCAGTGGGACGCCAGGGGCTTGAACCCTGGACCGGCGGATTATGAGTCCGATGCTCTAACCGACTGAGCTAGCGTCCCACATTGCGCACCGCTTCACGATGCCAACTTTGCTAGTCTAGCAAAGGGCTGGACTATCCAAGAAAACGCAGCGGGTTCGAGATGAAGGAACGCAATCCTATTTCGGCGGCGCCGATCAATGCCGGACGTTCCACAACATCAGCCATGAGAACACGCGCCTGCACTTCCGGGTAGGCCAGGGTCTGAGGACGGACCATGCGCTCAATCCGGCGAATCAGATCAGGCTCGAAGTGGGCCCAAAGGCCGCCCATCACCACCGTATCCACGTCGCACACATTGATAGTGGACGTGATGACCGACGCTATGGCCTCCAACGCCTTCTCCACCACGGCTACCGTTTTGGCGTCGCGTTGCCTCCAACGTTCCACCAATTCGGCGATGGCACCTCGCGTCGCGGCCGCGTCGCTGCTGGCGATTCCCGCGGCGCTGACCATGGAACGGCGGCCCGCATACACTTCCAGACATCCCCTGCGACCGCAACGGCAGACCGGACCACGCATATCGACGGAGACATGGCCCAGCTCGCCGCCGAACCCATGGTCTCCGGGAACCACACGACCGTCACGAATCACCGCACCGCCGATGCCGACGTCCGTCGACATGTAGATGAACGAATCCGTCGGCTCGATCTGCCCATAGTTCCTGCGCTGTGTAGCATAGCCCGGAACCTGGGCGAGTGCCGCGGCGTTCGCTTCGTTACATACGACCGGCTTCAGCCTTGACACCACGCCGAACTGGCTCAGATCCATTTTTTCCCAGGAAAGGTTCCGCGCGCCCAGCAGCCAACGATCCTCCATCACCAGACCTGGCAGCGCCAGACCTACTCCAGCGAGGGTATATCCTTTGTCTTCCAACGATTTCTGCTGAGCGACCGTCAATTCGTCAAGCTTCGAAAAAACCTCTTCGGCACTCGGATTCGACATATCGGCGTCGACCCATTCCTCCGCCACCACGGAACCGTCGATGTCGATTACCGTAATGCCGTAGCCGTCGGTGTTGGCCTGCAATCCGATGCCGCAGAATCTCCCGCCCTTCACCATCAGAGGGATGCTGGGACGACCATAC
>CAVBVU010000092.1:0-6831 GCA_963598975.1 Anaerovoracaceae bacterium | reverse complement strand
CGCGTTCGCCTGCGCGAACTTGGGCAAATCCTCCAGCCTGCGTCTGATCGGAAAGAACCTTGACCACTTCGGACGCCTTCATATGAGTCTTCAACGAGTACATTCCCGGATACAGAGTGGCCCTGGCCGAGCTCACTGCACTGGTGAAGGCCGTCGTGGATTTGACGATGTTCGCTTCAACCAGATCCTCCGCGATTTCGGCGACGCCCTGGCCACTTTCCACGGTGAAAGTCACGTCTTCGTCTCCGGAACCGGAATAATCCGCGATCTGAATCTGCGTATTAGAGGATGCCACAGCTTTCCAATGTTTGATCAATCGCACACCGAATACGCCTGCGACCACGATCAGGGACAGCACAACCACAATCGCAACGATTTTGATCACACGACGACGGCGTGCACGTTCCCGGCGCATACGCATATCGCGACGCGATCTCGGAGGGCGCGGAGGCACATCCGAGTCCAGTACGTTGCCTGACTGATCGACCCACTGCGCGTTATCGGAGAAAAAATCATTCAGATCATCGGTCATCGTGTTCTCTCCTCTTACTCTTCCTTACGGTCCAGTGCGGTCTGCAGTATCACCACCGCCGACTGCTGATCCACCATCGGACGATGCTTGCGCCCGCCTATCTGCGCTTCAAACAACTGCCGATGCGCCGTCACCGTGGTCAAACGCTCATCCACGAATTCGATGGAAGGGACTTGCGTGAACGAGTATTCCTCATCCTGCGCCGCGATCTGTAATCTCTTTCCCAGATTCGCGGCCCAACGTTTGGCCTTCTTCGCGCTTTTTCCCTCGTCTCCGTTCAACAGCAACGGCAGGCCCACCACCACATGATCCACCGATTCGTCCTCAATGACGTCGATCACATCATCCAGCGCACGGAATGAATCCCCGTATACCTGGATATTGCCTGCGGGATGGGCAAGGGTGAGCCCCGGGTCGGACAATGCCAGTCCGACCCGTGCGTCACCCAAATCTATTCCAAGCCAAACCATGCTTGGAATGTCAGACCTTCATGGCCTGGTTGGCCAGTGCCTCGAGAGCCTCGTCGATCTTCGTGGCGTCAGCTCCACCGCCCTGGGCGAAGTCCGGCTTGCCGCCGCCACCGCCGCCGAGGATCTTGGATGCGCCGCGAACCAGATCGCCCGCCTTGATGCCCTGCTTGCGCGCGGCATCGTTCGTGGCGACGGCGACCATCGGCTTGCCTTCCTCGTTCACGCCCGCGAGGGCCACCACGACTGGGAATTCCTCACCAAGCTGTCCGCGCACATCCAGAATGGTCTTGCGCAGCGCGTCGAAGGAGCCAAAGTGGTCGACGTTCTTGGCCGCCACCTTGACCGCGGCTGTCGAGGCCTTGGTATCCGCCACGAGTGCCGGAACGGATGCCGCCAGCTGGGATTCGTACATGGCGGCAAGGCGTCGGTCGGATTCTTTGAGCTTGGCCAGCAGGGTGTTCACTCGTTCGGCGAGCTCGTCGGGACGCGCGTTGACCATGTCGGAAAGCTGGGAGACCAGAGCATGCTCACGGGCGTTGAACTCGTAGGCGCTTTGTCCGACCACGGCGTCAACACGGCGCACGCCGGAACCGATGGAGGCTTCGGACATGATGTTGATCGCACCGATCTTGCCGACGTGGTCGATGTGGGTGCCGCCGCACAGCTCACGGCTCCAGCCGTCCTTGCCGATGGATACGACTCGCACGACGTCGCCGTACTTCTCGCCGAACAGGTGCATGGCACCCAATGCGATGGCGTCGTCGAACTTCATCTCCTGGGTGGTCACGGCAAGGTTCTCGCGCAGTTTCTCGTTGACGCGTGCCTCCACGGCGTTCATGGCGTTCTTGCTCGGAGCGCTGGACCACTGGAAGTCGAAGCGCAGACGGTTCGGAGCGTCTTCGGAACCACGCTGGGTCGCCTGCGGACCGAGTTCCTCGCGCAGGGCCTTGTGCACCATGTGGGTGGCGGTGTGGGAACGTGCGATCGCTCCACGACGTTCGAGGTCGATGTTGGCGTTGACCTCGGCGCCGACCACCAGCGTGCCTTCGGTCAGGCGGCACTGGTGCACGATAAGGTCCTTGATGGGCTTCTGCACATCATCGACCTCAAGCACGGCTCCGTCGTCGGACAAAATCTCACCCTGATCGGCAAGCTGGCCGCCGGACTGCGCATAGAACGGGGTGCGGTCCAAAATGACTTCGATATTGGCCGGACCGGTCACCGCAGAGACGGAGCCCTTGCCTTCCTGCATGATGCCGAGCACCTTGGCGCGGGCGGACATGTCGGTGTATCCGAGGAAGTCGATCGGCTGCAGCAAGGTCTTCTTGAAATCGTCGTACACGGAAAGATCCACGTTGTGACGCTTCTTAAGGGCGTCGGCACGGGCGCGGCTCTTCTGCTCGGCCATGAGTTCACGGAACTTAGCCTCATCGACCTTCACACCTTGGTCCGCAGCCATCTCAAGCGTGATTTCGATCGGGAATCCGTAGGTGTCGTGCAGCTTGAACGCGTCTTCGCCGGAAACGAAGTCGGAACCGGCCTGCTTGGCCTTGGAAACGGCCATGTCGAAGATTTCGGTACCGGATTCAAGAGTGCGACGGAACGCATCCTCCTCACCATATGCGGATTCGGAAACGTCATGGAAGGTTGCATTGAGTTCCGGATAGCTCGGCTCCATAGCGGCCTTGGAAGTCGGCAGAAGCGTCGGCATGACGGCCTCGGTCACGCCGAGCTCACGCATGGCCTTGACGGTACGGCGCAGCAGGCGGCGCAGCACGTAGCCGCGACCGTTGTTGGATGGGCGCACGCCATCGGACATGATCATCAATGCGGAGCGCACATGATCGGCCACGATGCGGAAACGCACGTCCATGGCCTCATCATCGCCGTAGGTGCGGCCGGACAGCTTCTGGGCCGCCTCGATCACGGGGAAGACTTCGTCGGTCTCGTAGATGTTCTGCTTGCCCTGCATCAGATAGGCGAGGCGTTCCAGACCAGCACCCGTATCGATGTTCTTGTTTTCGAGCTCGCCCACGATATGCAGGTCCGTCTTGGACTTGACGTTGTCGACCTCGAAGTTCTCGAACACGAGATCCCAGATTTCGATGTAACGGTTCTCATCCGCGATCGGGCCGCCTTCGACGCCGTATTCCGGACCACGATCCACGTAGATTTCGGAGCACGGGCCGCCAGGTCCCGGGCCGCCGGTGGTCCAGAAGTTGTCTTCCATGCCCATGATCTGGATATGCTCGGGATCGACGCCTTCGTTGCGCCACATCGAGCGGGCTTCCTCATCATCGGTGAAGGTGGTCATCCACAGCTTCTCGGGATCGAAGCCGTAGCCGCCCTTGTCCTGCGGGGTGGTCAGCAGCTCGTAGGCGTAGTGAATCGCCTCTTCCTTGAAGTAATCTCCGAAGGAGAAGTTGCCGAGCATCTGGAAGAACGTGCCGTGACGGGTGGTCTTGCCCACCTCGTCGATGTCGAGGGTGCGCACGCACTTCTGGTTGGATGCCATGCGGCTCTTCGGCGGGGTCTGCTCTCCCATGAGGTATGGGATGAACGGAACCATGCCTGCGATGGTGAACAGCGTGGTCGGGTTCGGCGAGATCAGAGATGCGGACGGCACGACAAGATGGTCGTGCTTTTCGAAATAGTCAAGATAGCGCTTCGCGATTTCAGAAGTGCGCATATGAGTTTGAGCTCCTTGTATTGTTGGAGGGCCCTATGCCCTCCAAGCATGTTCGTTGATGGTTCCGGATGGTCTGTATGTCTTACGAATCAGTCGGCTGAATCAGTCGATCGTGGCCGCATACTTGGTGTTGAGTTCAGCCTCGCGGGCTCGGCGCGTGGCGTTGAACTCATTGACCAGACCTTCAAGCGTGCGCATGGTCACATGATCCTGATCCGGACCGAGGAGAAACTCCCTTGCGACGGCAGGCGTATTGGCTTTGACGTAGGCCTGCGCCTTGGTGACTGCCACCACGCCGATGCCCACGCCGATTGAGATCCAGAATAGACGTTTGAACATCACTCCCCCTTGTTGACCGTGGAACGGTTGATGTTCTGCTGGTTCAGGAACGATTGTGCCGTGGACTTCAGCGCGTAGACGGTCGATGCCATCTTGATGACCGGCTTGCCTAGGAACGACCCGTACAGGTCGGTGAGCGCGCCGACGTTGGTGGCCGTAGTGGAGGCTGCCGCGGAAATCTTGTTGACGTCTTCCAGGGACTTATTGACCTGCTGGACGGTGGTAACGCCTTCGTCCAGCGCCGGAATCGCATGGTCGCCGGTGTTCTTGACGGTTTCGGCGATCTGGTCGAACAGCTTTCCGAGACGAATCAGCGGGTAGATCATGAAACCGGCGAGAATCGCGAACGCGATCGCCGCAATCAGGCCGGCGATTTCTCCAACACCCATCTTGTACCTCTTTTCAGCTTCGCGGTGTTCCGCGAACACAATACCTGCACAACAGTAGTGAAAAGCCCCGACTGAAGGCAAATCACTCGGCGGAATCTCACTGGTTGTATGCGATGATTTCGATGGCCCGGTCCAGAGGCTTGCTTGTGTCGAAATCGATATTGGTCACCGATCCGTTGGCCGGCCTTTCGCTCAGATCGTATCCGGCCGGCGCGAAACGGTGCATCAGGCTCAGCAACGTATTGCCGTGTGAGATCTGCAATACGTCATCACCATCCTTGAGATCGAGATTGGACGCGATCAGCGCGAATCCTTCCTCCACACGAGCCCAGTATTGCGCGTCCGATTCGGCGTCATGGAACGGATCGGCCTCCTTGAGGAAGTCTCGGGTGGCGCCCAGACCGTACTTTGCCACGATGTCGTTGTAGGTTTTCGCCCCATGAGGGCCTCCGGCCGCAGTCCATGCCATGGCCATGTCCTGCCCTTCGAAATATCCGTAGAACTGCTCCCGGAAGTGCATGTTGTCATGCAGTTTCGGGCGTTTATGGCCTGCGGCCTCATTGACGTCGAGAATGCGCATCGCCGTCATCTGCGCGCGCGTGGTGTCGGAGCAATAGGCAGCGGCGAAGTCGTAATCCTTCAGTTTTTCGGCGGCTTTGTCGGCATCCGCGATTCCCGATTCGGTCAATGGCGAATTGGACCATCCCTGAAGACGGTTGTAGCGGTTGAAGAAGGTCTGTCCGTGTCGGACGAGATGAAGATGAAGCAACATGGTTTACATGGTACTCGCGAACTCGTGCAAAACCTAGTGTTCGCAAGCGGTACACACCCGATGTACTACGATTGTGGTATGCATCATTTCATTTCTCGTTGGCTGGTTCTCACCATAGCGGCCGGCGTCATGGTCGCGCTGCTGCCCGGCATGCACGCCGTCGGGAATCCGCCCGTTCTCGCCATCGCGGCGTTCTCGCTGTTCCTCGCGTTGATCAACGCCTCCATCAAGCCGATCGTTCATGCCATCGCGTTGCCGTTTTCGATACTGACGTTCGGTCTTGCGGCTCTGATCATCAACTGGATGTTCATGCAATTGGCCTCATGGCTGGCTTTGAGCCTGTTCGACGTGGGTGTCACCATCGACGGTTTCTGGTGGTCGGTGATCGGTTCGCTGATCATGTCGATCGTGTCCGGCATCGTCGGAGGAATCCTCGGCGATTGAGCGTCCTGCAGCACCGCCAGATTCCAATTCCGTACGGCTCGGAATAGCGAAGAGCCTCGCAGTCATAGCGATTGCGAGGCTCTTGCTGTATGTCCTTATACTGTATGTTCTTACAGTATGTGAATCCAGATCAGCGGGCGTAGAATTCGACCACGTACTGGATGTTGACCTGCACCGGAACTTCCTCGGCTTCAGGCTTGCGAGTCAGGGTGGCCTTCAGGGAAGGCAGGTTGACGTCCAGGTAGCCCGGAACCGCCGGCAGCACGTCGCGGTGCACGCCTTCGGCAGCGATCTGGAACGGAACCATGGTCTGGCTCTTGGCCCTGACCTGAATGGTCTGGCCAGGCTTGACGCGGTAGGACGGGCGGTCGACGATGTTGCCGTCAACGAGGATGTGACGATGGACCACGAACTGGCGGGCCTGGGCGGTGGTGCGGGCGAAGCCTGCACGCAGAACCAGGGCGTCGAGACGGGTCTCGAGGTCGGTCAGCATGGCGTTACCGGTCTGGCCGGCGGTGTGGGTGGCCTTCTCGTAGGCAGCGCGCAGCTGCTTCTCGGAGATGCCATACTGAGCGCGAAGACGCTGCTTCTCGCGCAGACGCACTGCGTAATCGGATTCAGTGCGACGGCGGGTGCGGCCGTGCTCACCCGGAGCGTACGGACGCTTTTCGAAAATGCGCTGAGCCTTAGGGGTCAGAGCGATGCCGAGGGCGCGGGAAAGGCGCACCTGGCGGCGAGAACGCTGAACGTTCGTCATTGGTTTAATCCTTTGTTTGTTCTGTCGTTGTCTGAACGGAACGCGTATCGGTTGCCCGACATGCGCTGAGCCAGCCTCTCCAGTGCTTCTTCGTGCATGGCACGAACGACTTGGACCCGTGCCTTTCGACCCGAATCCGTCGCCGACCCACTGATGGGCCAAGGCTCCAGACGGCGCACGCTCATTCGAGCGCACACCAATCGCCAATAATACACATGAGGGCGGGACTATCAGCAAGTTCCGCCCTTCATCGGCATGTCATGCCGTCATTTCCCCGCTTACTCTTCGCTCAGCACTCCCCTGTCCATGCGGTATGTGCGATCCACGTACGCGAGCGCGTCGTGGTCGTGGGTGACCATCAGCACGGCTGTTCCGTTGCGCGCCACTTGTTGCAGCAGTTTCATGACGATGGCTGTGCTCTGCATGTCTAGGTCTCCGG
>CAVBVU010000091.1:0-6836 GCA_963598975.1 Anaerovoracaceae bacterium | reverse complement strand
AAGGAGGCGAGGAGGAACGCGACCGTGAAGCCGATGCCGCAGGCGCAGGCCGCTGGGAACATGTCACGAACGCGCAGTCCCTTGGCCATCTTGAGTCCGGCAAGATGTGTGGACAGCCATGCCGTGATCATAATGCCGAGCGGCTTGCCGACGACGAGCGCCACAATCGCGGCGACCACCACCGGAGAGACGAACAGCTGCCATGTCAAGGATTCGAAATGCACACCCGTGGCGAACAGCGCGAAGATCGGCAGCGCCAGCAATGCGGAGAAGGGCTGGAGCTTTTCGGCATACCGTTCCGCCCTCGGAGTGCTTTCGCCGAAGCGCACATGCGCCGGAGTGAGCAGGCCCACCAAAACGCCGGCCAACGTGGGGTGAATGCCCGCTTCGAACATCATGACCCATGCCAGTACGCCCACCAGGGCCACGGCGATCCACGGCACCTTCCGCATACGTACCAGGAAGTACCAGGCGACCGCGCACACGGCGATGCCCAGGAACCAGTACCATGCGTTCACGGACGAGAAGAACACCGCGATCAGAATGATCGCCAGCAGATCGTCCACGGTCGCCAAAGTCATGAGGAACGCCCGGATGGAGCCCGGAAGGGCCTTGGCGAACAGCGCAAGCACGGCAAGGGAGAATGCGATGTCCGTCGCCGTGGGAACGGCCCATCCCTGAGACATCTGCGAGAAGGAGAACTCAGTGCCCGACGCGATGATCAGTTGACCCGCTTCTCCCGGTCCGAAATTCGAGAACAGCGCAAGCACGGAGACGAACAGTATCGGAGGCATCATCATGCCGCCTACCGCGCACAGCATCGGCACCGCCGCCGCCTTGGGATTCGACAATGAGCCCGTGGTGAGCTCCTGTTTGAGCTCAAGGCCGACGGTCAGGAAGAACACGGTCAGCAGGCCGTCCTGTACCCAGTGGCCGAGTCCCATGTCGATGTTGGTATGCGGAATCGCAATTCGGAATTCCTCGATCTGCTCGAAGATATGCGCGCTGAACGGCAGATTGGCAAGCATCAGACCCGCGAGGGCGAAACCGAGCATAATCAGTCCGGATATTCTGTCGGATGCGGCCACTCTCTTGATCGCCGCCCAAATCCCTCTCTTTGACGTGGTCATCATGCTCCCGTCCATGGCTGTATCAGCCGTATCGTTCGTAAATTCGCCTCGTACTAGCGTACCGAAGTGTTTTTGCCGAAATATGAACGTTCGCCCGTCTCATCCGTAGGCGTATTACATCCACGTAAAACTCGTGAAAAAAAGAAAGCCTCCTCCGCATTCGCGAAGGAGGTTCATGTGCGCGAGACAGGATTCGAACCTGCGACCTGCTGATCCGTAGTCAGCTGCTCTAATCCGCTGGGCTACTCGCGCAACGTTGTCTTGTTTTTGGCAACTCGAATAAGATACACCCAAACGCCACCGAAACAAAATCTCGGCGTGTCGCGCCAAAAATAAGGCTTTTGGGTTCCGCCACATCCATGTCACGCGGTGCGCCTGCGTGGAATCTCCTCCGTGGGCGCGCGAAGTATTTTCGGCACCGCGGTGCCGTCCACGCAGGACTCGTCGACCACCACTTCAATGGCGTCATCCATGCTCGGCAGCCGGAACATCGTGTCTTCGAGAATCTTCTCGATGATCGAACGCAGCCCCCGCGCTCCCGTGCCGCGGCGAATCGATGTGGCCGCTATCTTCCTGATTGCGTTCTTTGTGAAGGTGAGTCCGACCCCATCCACCGCGAAGAGCTTCTGATACTGCTTGACCAGCGCATTCTCCGGACGGGTGAGGATATCGGCCAGATCGTCTTCCGTGAGCTCCTCCAACACGCTGAACACCGGCAACCGCCCGATGAATTCCGGCAGAAGACCGAAATCCGCGAGATCGTCCGCCGTCGCTTGGGCCAACAATTCCTTCTTGGGAACCTCGTGATCGTGCCAGGACGCACCGAAACCGCTCTCATGGGCACCCAGACGCCGTGTGACGATATCGGCAAGTCCGACGAACGCGCCGCCACAGATGAACAGGATGTCACGCGTGTCAATCTGCACGGTATCCATCTCACGATGCTTACGGGAGCCCTCGATCGGCACCGTGGCGACGGTGCCTTCCAGAATCTTCAGCAGCGCCTGCTGCACGCCCTCGCCCGACACATCGCGCGTGATCGACGCGTTCTCACCGCTTTTGCGCGCGACTTTGTCGATCTCGTCGATGTATACGATGCCTTGCTGGGCACGCGCGACGTCACCGTCCGCGGCGCGCAGAAGCCTTTGCAGCACGGTTTCGACGTCGTCGCCCACATAGCCGGCTTCCGTCAGCGTCGTGGCGTCGGCGATCACGAACGGCACGTTCATGACCTTGGCCAGCGTCTGTGCAAGATACGTCTTTCCAACACCGGTCGGCCCAAGCAGCAGAATATTCGACTTCGCCACCTGCACGCCCGCCAGAGCATCGTTTCGGGAAGCGCGCGGTCTCCTCCCCTCCCCCTCGACGGACTCCCGCTTCTCCATGTTGACGCGCTTGTAGTGGTTGTATACGGCCACGGAAAGCGTGCGCTTGGCCGATTCTTGGCCTATCACGTAATCGTCGAGATAGGCGCTGATCTGCGCGGGTTTCGGCAGCTGCATCATGTTGAACTTGGCGTCCTCCACACGTTCCTCGGCGATGATGTCGACGCATAGCTCGATGCATTCGTCGCAGATGGCCGCACCGGATCCGGTGACCAGCTTGCGCACCTGATTTTCGGATTTGCCGCAGAACGTGCACCTCGGCACCGCGTCGCTGTAGTCGATCACGCGTCCCATTCGAACCCCTTAGTCCAGAAAAAGCCGTCGGAAAACACAATACCGTTGCCGGGAGCCGGCAACGGTATTGGCCTGTGAAGATCATCAGGCACGGTGTTCGAGAACCTCGTCCACAATGCCGTATTCCTTCGCCTCTTGCGCGGTGAGGAACGTGTCGACCTCGATGTCCCTGCGAATCTTCTCGACATCGCGGCCGGTGTGCTTGGCGAGGGTGTTCTCCAGCCATTCACGCATACGCAGCATCTCCTTGGCCTGGATTTCGATTTCCGTGGCCTTGCCGAAACCCTGTCCGATGGCCGGCTGGTGGATGAGCACACGCGCGTTGGGCAGCATGAGGCGCTTGCCCTTGGTGCCTGCGGCCAGCAGGATGGCCGCCGCGGACGCGGCCTGGCCAAGGCAGACGGTCTGCACGTCGGGCTTGATGTACTGCATGGTGTCGTAGATGGCGGTCATGGCCGTCACGGAACCACCCGGAGAGTTGATGTACATCATCACGTCGCGGTTCGGATCCTGGCTTTCCAGCACGAGCAGCTGGGCCATGATGTCATCGGCGGAGGTGTCGTCCACCTGCACGCCCATGAAGATGATGCGGTCCTCGAACAGACGGGTATACGGATCCTGCCTCTTGAAGCCGTACGGGGTCTTCTCTTCGAACTGCGGCAGAACGTAACGGTTCTGCGGAGCGAATGCCGCCTCGCGAACGGCCGCCGCCTGGAAGCCGACCACCCCGGTCGGTCCGGCGAGACGTTCGGCGCGGGCTACGAACTGTGCTTCTTCGCTTGCCATGTCACTCTCCCTTGGTGGCGTTCATCGTGTCGTGCGTGGAGACGAGCTTGTCCACGAATCCGTATTCAAGCGCCTCCTGTGCGGTGAACCAGTGGTCGTACTCGTTGTCCCGGTAGATTTCCTCGACGGTGTGGCCGGTCTGCTCGGCTGTCAGCTCGCTCATGGTCTTCTTCATATCCATGATCAGCTCGGCGTTGATGCGCACATCCGTTGCGGTGCCTCCGATGCCGCCGGACGGCTGGTGCATGAGCACTCGCGCGTGGGAGGTCAGGAATCGCTTGCCCTTGGTGCCGGAGCTCAGCAGGAACTGGCCCATCGACGCGCACATGCCCAGACCCACGGTGGCGACGTCGGGCTCAATGAGCTGCATGGTGTCGTAAATGGCCATGCCCGCGGTGATGGAACCACCCGGGGAGTTGATGTACAGCCAGATATCTTTCTTCGGATCCTCGGCGGCCAGCATCAGCATCTGGGCGCAGATGCGGTTGGCCATATCGTCCTTGACTTCCTCACCCATCCAGATGATGCGATCCTTCAGCAGACGGTTGAAAATCGGATCGGTGGGTCCTGCCGGCATGTCTTCGCCAGCCATTGCAGGCAGTGGTGCGCTTAAGTTACTCACCTTGTCTCCTTTTCCATTGTTCTCTATAGTCCCACAGCCTACCGCTTCGAAGCGACGGACCGGGATTTTTGCGCTCACAGAAGACCTGGCCGAAGTCCAGGAAAGGCTTCGGCCAGGTCTTTTCGTCGGATTGTCCGGTTACGTTTCATCCCATCATTTGACGATGGTGTTGTATTCGGGAACGCCCATGTAGTTGTATTCCACCTGCACGCCCTTCGCCGACGCGGCCGTCACGTTCGTGTACCACAGAGGAATCACCGGAAGATCCTCCAAAAGCACCTTTTCACTTTGTTTGTACAGGTCCACGGCCTTGTCCAGATTGGTTTCGGCCGCAGCCTGATCGATCAGAGCGTCGAAGCTGCTGCTCTTGTAATCCCCGTTGTTCAACCCCTTGCCATCCGCGGCCGATGAATCATAGGCCTGAACCAGATAGCCTTCCGGATGTGGATAGTCCGACTGCATGCCCGACTTGAACGCCGCGTTGACGGTGCGTTCCTGAATGGCGCTTTTCAGTTCCTTGGACGTGGAGAACGGATAGCTTTCCGCCTTGATGCCAAGAACGTTCTGAATGGAGTTGGCCGCGGCCTCCACCCATTCCTTGTCGGTTCCGTCCGCGCTGTACGCGATGCGGAAGGTACCTTCCCATTGCGAGATCGCATCGGCCTTGGCCCATAATTCCCGGGCCTTCTTCTCATCGTAGGTGAGCACTCCGCCGGTATCGAGGTTGGCGTCGTATCCCTTGATCACCGGAGCCAGGAAGTCCGTGGCTGGCGTGACCGTGCCTGCGAAAATCGCTTTCGCTATATTGTCGCGATTGATCGCATGCGCGATGGCCTGTCTACGGTATTTTCCTTCCTCTCCTTGGAAATGCTTGAGATTCTGCGGAATCGTGAAAGAGGAGAACGCCGGGCCGGATTTGCTGACCGCGGTGATGGAATCCTCGTCCTGATAGGTTTTCAACGCGGAAGTCGGAATGGAATCGAGCACGTCGAGATTACCCGCCAGAAGATCGGAATAGGCCGCGTCCAGACTCTGGTACACCTTGAAGTCGATTCCGGCATTCTTGGTCTCGCGGGGGCCGGTGTACGACTCATCCTTCTCAAGGATGATCTCCTCGCTCTTGTACGCCTTAAGCTTGTACGGACCGTTGCCGATCGGTTTTTGCCCGTAACTATCGGGATCGGCGATCATTTCGGAAGGCATCGGAAGGAACGCGATGTCTCCGATTTTGTACAGGAACGCGGAATTCGGCGCCTTGAGCGTGACCTTCAACGTGGTGTCGTCGACCACTTCCAGGCCGGAAAGCTGAGCGGTTTTGGAACCGTTCTCGTTCTGCAGTTCGTCATAGCCCTTGATGTCCTCGAAAATGGACGCGCCGACTTGTCCATTGGCGGCGTTGGCCGCGAACGACCATGTTTTCGCATACGTGTCGGCCGTGATCTTCTCGCCATTGGAGAAGGCAAGGCCGCTCTTGATCACGATGGTGTATTCGGACGCGTCTTCATTGGGCGTGATCGACTCCGCCTCGACAAGCGTCTCATTGCCGGAAGCATCGAACGTGACGAGACCGTCGTACAGCTGGCTGACGATCTTCCATCCGGACATGTCTCCGGTATTGCTGGGCAGCAAACCATTGGATAGTTCGGTGATGTTCACGCTGATCACCTTGTCGGCGCTGGCGACCTCCGTTGAGGAGTCCTTCGCCTCCACGGAACCGCACCCCGCCGTCATCATAACCAAGCAAAGCGCGGCGGCGATTGCCTTGAGCGGTCCTGTTGCGATGCCATTACGCGGGAAATGTGGTTTCATTGCCGTCCTCTCAATCTGGTGGTAAGGCCAGATTAGCAATTCCACATTTCCCACGAAAGCCCGCTTGTCGCATTATGCTACAGGCGTTTCCTATAACGGGTTATCGACGCTTCGCACCGATACGGAAGGCCGCGATCAGGCAGCAGATCGCCACCGCCACGATGAGCACCATCGCAGCGAACGTCCATCCGCCACCGACAGCGGTCGCATGACGGAACGTTGCGCTTCCCTTTTCTCCGGCACCGGCCTGGGCCACCGAAAGAATCGTGGAGAACAGCGTGGTTCCCGTCGCACCGCCGAACTGCAGGCATGTGTTGAACACGGCGTTGCCGTCCGGCGTGAACCGCGGATTCACGTTGCGCAACGCGTTGGTCAGAATATTGGAGAAGCCGAGCGAATATCCGACACCGAAGATGAAGTAGAAACCGGCCAACAACGCGGGCGTCAACCGCATGGAGAAGACCAGTAGCAGGATCGGACCGCAGATGGCCACGATGAACGCGCCCAGAATCGGACGCACCGGACCGAACTTGTCGTACAGCGCGCCTCCGTATGGAGCGAAGATCGCTCCAACCAACGCGCCCGGCAGCACCAGGGCGCCCGCGACGAAAGCGTCGGTTCCCAACGAAAGCTGAGCCACGTTGGTAATCACATATCCGAAGCCGATGCCAACGATCGGCAGCAACAGATAGGCCATCAGATGCAGCAGCACCATCGGGTCGCGCAGCCAACCGAGACGAATCAGCGGCGAGAAGGAACGGCGGGACGACCATGCGAAGAACGCCAGCGATCCCAAACCGACGATCAGGC
>CAVBVU010000090.1:0-6845 GCA_963598975.1 Anaerovoracaceae bacterium | reverse complement strand
GCCGACATCCAGTCCGGCTCCCTCGACGTGATGGAATCCGTCCCGGCTTCCGCCACCAAGACCTTCGAATCCGATTCGACCGTCCAGGCATACAACAAGGCCGGCTCCGTCACCCAGCAGTTCACCATCCCGTCCAACCTGAAGCACTTCGAGGCTGGCACCGAGGAAGGCACCCTGCGTCGCCAGGCGATCTCCATGGCCATCAACCGTGAGAACATCTGCGAGAAGGTGCTCAACGGCACCGGCACCCCGGCCACCGAATTCACCTCCCCGCTCACCCCGGGCTACTCCGATTCCCTCGAAGGTTCCGACAACCTGAAGTACAACGAGTCCAAGGCCAAGGAACTCTGGGAGAAGGCCAACGCCATCAGCGCATGGACCTCCGACGACAAGCTCACCTTCGCCTACAACGCCGACGGCGGCCATGAGACCATCTACACCGCTGTGGTGAACTCCATCAACAATGCCCTCGGTTCCGAGGTCGCAGCCACCAACCCGTTCCCGACCTTCAACGAGTTCCGTACCGCAGTGACCAGCCGTCAGGTCGAGGGCGCGTTCCGTAGCGGTTGGCAGCCGGATTACCCGTCCGCCGAGAACTACCTGGTCCAGAGGTTCGCGTCCGCCGCAGCCGATGGCAACGGCTCCAACGATGGCGACTACAAGAACACCAAGTTCGACGAACTGATCAGCCAGGCCGCCGCGGCCCAGACCACCGACGAGGCGAACAAGCTGTATCAGCAGGCTCAGGAAGTGATCCTCAACGATCTGCCGTCCATTCCGATGTACTACGCCAACGCCTATGGTGTGGCTTCCACCAACGTCACCGGTTTCGAGATGAACTGGCAGAACCTGCCGGTTTACGAGAACATGTCCAAGTCCGCATGATTTGAACAATTAATACGTTCTCAATAACGGCAATAACGGCAAGGAAGGAACATAACGGACGTTCCTTCCTTGCCCGATGTTTAAAAGTCCGTTTGCAGCGCATGCAAGCAAGACGCGGATTATGCCGGGAACGCTCACTGTAGGAACGTTTCCCAGCTTATTTTCATTTTTTTATAATAGAAGAGTAATTTGGCGTATTTTTGACGGTAACGGGGTGAGTCGTCGGCCGACTCCGTACATGATTTCTATCAAAAGGTCAATCGCCATGTGGCCGACTTGATAATTGAGTAACTAAGGAGAGACCAATGGGCAAGTATCTTCTGCGACGTATTCTGCAGATGATCCCTGTGGTTCTCGGCACGACGCTTTTGGTGTATGCCCTGGTGTTTGCGTTGCCGGGCGACCCAGTCAAGGCCATGTTCGGAGACAAGCCCGTCAATGAAGCGGTTGCCGCCCAGATTCGTGCCGAATACAACCTGGACAAGCCATTCATTGTTCAATATCTGCTGTTCCTGAAGAATGCGCTGACGCTTGACTTCGGCAAGACCTTCTCGGGCCAGTTGGTCATCGATCAGATCGGACGCGCCTTCCCGACCACCATCAAGCTGGCATTGATGGCATTCGTTTTCGAAGCGATTTTCGGTGTGATTTTCGGTGTGATCTCCGGCCTGTACAAGGGCAAGCTGCCGGACATGATCATTCTGATTCTCTCCCTGCTGCTCATCTCCGTCCCGACCTTCGTCACCGGCTTCCTGGCACAGTATTTCATCGGCGTCAAATGGCAGCTTCTGCCTGTCACTGCTGGCTCCAATCCGGGATTCATCGATCTGCTGATGCCTGCGATGGTGCTTGGCTCGGTATCGATGGCGTATATCATCCGTCTGTGCCGTTCGGAAATCTCCTCCAACATCGCGCTTGACTATGTGCGAACCGCGCGCGCGAAGGGCATGAACCATAAGGAAGTCCTGAAGCGTCACGTGCTGCGCAATTCCATGATTCCTGTCGTCACCTATCTTGGACAGGACCTTGGCGCGCTTATGGGCGGCGCCATGATTTCCGAAACCATCTTCAATGTGCATGGCATCGGCTACCTGACCTACCAGAGCATCCTTAAGGGCGAAGGCAACCTTGTGGTGTCCATCGTCACCCTGCTCATGCTCATCTTCGTGGTGTGCAACCTGCTGGTCGATATGCTCTACGCGGCCCTTGATCCACGAATTCGTTACGCGTGAGTTGAGGAGGACAAGAAATGACTGATATGAACGAAACCAATCTTTCCACTCGATATGTCGCCCTGCCTGGGCAGGAACGATATGTTGCTCCGCTCGAAGAAACCCCACTGAAGGAAGTCGACTCCGTCGATGAGGAGGCTCCGGCCTCGAGTCTGTGGGCCGACGCCTGGCGTACCCTGCGCAAGAATCCGCTGTTCATCATCGCGGGTGTGCTCATCGTCTTCATCGTCTTCGTGGCGCTTTTCCCAAGTGTGTTCACCAAGCAGGACCCGAACTACTGCACCCTTGACAATTCTCTCGAACCGGCCTCATCCGGTCATCCGTTCGGATACGATCTGCAGGGCTGCGACGTGTATGCCCGCGTGGTGTACGGAACCCGCACCTCGCTGAGCGTCGGTGTTTTCGCAACCATCTTTGTGGTGCTTGTGGGCACGCTGATCGGTGCCATCGCAGGCTTCTTCGGTGGTTGGGTCGACGCCGTGCTGAGCCGATTGACCGACATCTTCCTGGCACTGCCGATTCTGCTTGGCGCCATCGTCGTGCTGCAGATGTTCCGCACCAGCAGCTCCATTTGGAAGATCATCTTCGTGATGACGCTGTTCGGCTGGACCTCCGTGGCTCGAATCGCGCGAAGCGCCGTTCTTGAAGCCAAGAACCTCGAATTCAACACGGCTTCCACGGCACTCGGGTCCACTCCGTTGCGCAACCTGTTCCGTCACATTCTGCCGAACTCCCTCGCGCCGATCATCGTCGTCGGAACCACCTCTCTGGCCACCTACATCGTGCTCGAAGCCACTCTGAGCTTCCTTGGCGTCGGCTTGCCGACCTCCACCGTCAGCTGGGGCGGAGACATCTCCAATGCACAGTCCATCCTGCGCACGGATCCGATGGTGCTGTTCTATCCATCCGCCGCGCTGGCCATCACCGTGCTGGCGTTCATCATGATGGGCGACGCCGTCAAGGACGCCCTGGACCCGAAGAGCCGTACGGTCTGAGTGAGATGAAGGATTTTCGATGACTGAAATGAATACAGAGAACAAGCTCGAGGCCATGCAGCGCGCTAACGGTCCGCTGCTTGACGTCAAGAACCTCCAGGTTGATTTCGCGGGTGAGGATGGACAGCCCGTCCACGCGGTGCGCAATGCCACCTTCAGCGTGTATCCGGGCCAGTGGGTGGCCATCGTGGGTGAATCCGGGTCCGGAAAGTCCACTTCGGCCATGGCCTGCATGGGTCTGCTGCAGGGAACCGGCCGCGTTGTCGGCGGATCCATCAAATTCGAAGGTGAGGAACTTTCCGGACTTCGAAGGAGGGACTTCGACAAGTACCGTGGCAACAAGATGGGTCTTGTTCCGCAGGATCCGATGAGCAACCTGAACCCGGTGTGGCGTGTGGGCACGCAGGTCTATGAAGCGCTTGTGGCCAACAAGATGGACATCAAGCATGAGAAGCGTTCCGAATTCGCCAAGGCGCTTGCGGACGAGGATGTGGATCTCAAGGACGCCGAAGACGAGACCTTCCTCGGTTCCAAGCAGTTGCCCGATCTTATGGCCGCAGCCAAGGAAGCCCTCGTCAAAGCCGGCAAGAGCGGTGAGGAATTCGACAAGACCATGGCGTACTTCACTGAGGAATGGGTCCCCGGTTCCGAGACGCGCTGGCGTGTCGCCGAAGACCTGATCAAGGCCGGAGTGCCCTCAGAGGACGCTTGGTACATCGCCAAGAAGTATGTGATCGGCGGCGGCATGACCGACCGCATCGCAGGTCTGCTCACCGAAGCGGGTCTTCCGGATGCCGCCACCCGTGCCCGCCAGTTCCCGCATGAGTTCTCCGGTGGCATGCGTCAGCGTGCGCTGATCGCCATCGGCCTCGCATGCCGTCCGGAACTGCTCATCGCCGATGAGCCGACGTCCGCCCTTGACGTGACCGTGCAGAAGAAGATTCTCGACCATCTGCAGGATCTCACCGATTCCTTGGGAACCGCCGTTCTGTTCATCACCCACGACCTTGGCTTGGCGGCCGAACGCGCACAGCATATCGTGGTGATGTACAAGGGCCAGGTCGTTGAGTCCGGCCCGTCGCTCGAAGTGCTGCAGCACCCGCAGCATCCGTATACCAAGCGACTTGTGGCCGCGGCGCCGTCTCTTGCCTCCCAGCGCATCATCTCTGTCAAGGAGCATGGCGGAGATGCCACTTCGCTGATGGAACACGCCGTGAACAAGGATTCCCTGCATGCCGAGTCCATCATCACGGTCGATCATCTGACCCGCGAATTCAAGCTTCCCCGCAAGAAGGAGATGTTCAAGGCCGTCAATGACGTGAGCTTCTCCATCAAGAAGGGCAGCACGCTGGCGATCGTGGGTGAATCCGGTTCCGGAAAATCCACCGTGGCCAACATGGTGCTCAAGCTCCTCGAACCGACGTCCGGCACCGTCACCTACGACGGCAAGGACATCTCCGGGTTCAAGGGCAAGGAGCTGCTTGATTTCCGTCGCCATGTGCAGCCGGTGTTCCAGAATCCGTACGGTTCGCTCGACCCGATGTACTCCATCTACCGTTCCATCGAAGAGCCGCTTCGCATCCACGGCATCGGAGACAAGAAGAGCCGCGCACAGCGAGTACGTGAACTGCTTGAAATGGTGGAACTTCCGTGGAGCGTTCGTTGGCGTTACCCCAACGAACTTTCCGGTGGACAGCGTCAACGTATCGCAATCGCACGAGCCATGGCACTCGACCCGGATGTGATCGTCTGCGACGAGGCCGTGTCCGCCCTGGACGTGCTCGTCCAGGACCAGGTGCTTCGCCTGCTCAACGATCTTCAGGCCGAAAAGGGACTGAGCTACCTGTTCATCACCCATGATCTTGCCGTGGTCCGCCAGATCGCCGACGAGGTCGTGGTCATGCAGCACGGCAATCTCGTGGAGCATGCCACCACCGATGAGGTCTTCGAGCATCCCCGCAAGCAGTACACCCGTGATCTTCTTGACGCCATCCCCGGCGGCAAGCTGCAGTTGGGTCTTGACTGATTGAACGATTGAAATCCTCCCTTCGCAAGAGGGAGGATTTCTTGTATGTAGGCTAGGGTAGGGCGCTATGACGATCACGATTACGACTTCGAACGTGAACGGCATTCGTGCCGCCAAACGTAAAGGCATCGAGGAATGGGCTGGAAAAAATACTCCTGACGTGTGGTGCATGCAGGAGGTACGGGCGCCACAAAACGAGATCGATTCCATCTTCGATGAGTTCGCCTTCGAATACTGCACGGCCGGAAGCATCGACGACCAGAGCAGACTTGAACGCATGAACGAAATCTGCCGCATCAAAGGCAGGGCCGGCGTCGGTCTTCTGTCGTCCCTGCCCATCGTGCAGAAGCGTTACGGACTGGCCGGTCTCGAGGAGGACGTCGATTCCGGCAGGTGGATCGAGGCGGATGTCAAAACCCCACAGGGGTACGTCATCACCGTCGTATGTGTGTACGTGCATGCCGGAAATGCCGATGATCCGGAGAAAATGCAGCAGAAATACCGATTCCTTGACGCTATGATCGGTCGTCTGCGTGAATTGCGCGACGAAGCCGCCAATGGTGGAAAGCAGTCCGTGCTATGCGGCGATTTCAACATCGCCCACACGCCGCTTGACATCAAGAACGACAAAGCGAACGAGAAGCATGCCGGATTCCTGCTCTCCGAACGTGTCTACGTGGATCGGTGGCTGGGCGAACTGGAATTCGTGGATGTCATGCGTCAACTCGCCGGCGACATTCAAGGACCATACACGTGGTGGAGCCAGCGCGGCAGGGCTTTCGACAACAATGTCGGGTGGAGGCTTGATTACCAGTTCGCCACTCCGGAACTGGCGGAGACGGCTTGCGGATTCGTGATCGACAAGGCTCCCACATACGACATGCGATGGTCCGACCATGCGCCGTTGAGCATCATGTATGACATCTAATGAAGTGTCGGCAAAACCCGGATTCGCAGTGCATTGACGTGGTGGCAGAGCATGACTCCGTCGGTTCACAACGAATTCCCAGCGCATATTAAGCGCGGGTGCTAGGCTAGTCACGGTTGCAACCGTTATGAAATGAGGAACATCATGGGACTGTTTGGATTCGGCAAGAAGAAGCGTCAGAGCGAGGAGGCTCTCGAAAACGCCGCCGAAGAGAACGAGGATTCCGTTCAGGAGTCCGAAGCCGAGAACAACGATTCCGCCGAAAAGACGGTGGAACTCCCGGAGCCTGCGGGCGAGTACGTGGGCCGTGGAGAGGAGTACGGACCGTGGGACGTGGATGACGAAAACGTTCCCGATTACGACGAATACCTTGATATGGGTTCGTATTATCTACCGTTCCTGCGCGGCATCGAACTGCGTGTGAAAGCCAACCGTGCAACGCAGCAGGTGCTGGGAACCACCATCACCTACGGTTCCTCCAGCTTGGAGATCGAAGCGTTCGCAGCTCCGAAGACGTTCGGACTGTGGGATGACGTGCGCGCCGACCTTATCGAAGCCAACAAGGCGGCATCTGAAAGCGACGGTGTGTTCGGCACTGAGCTCACACTCCCGGTCGTGGTCAAGGGCGGCCGTAAGGTGGTCACCCGCATCGTGGGCGTCGATGGCCCGCGCTGGATGCTGCGAGGCATCTTCTCCGGCAACGCGGCCACCGATCCGCAGCATGATGAGACCAAGGCCCTGAACAGGTTCTTCGCCGACATCGTGGTGGAACGCGGAGA
>CAVBVU010000089.1:0-6861 GCA_963598975.1 Anaerovoracaceae bacterium | reverse complement strand
AACCCGCATATCCACGAATCACATCGTCTTCGATGTCAAGCAGGTACGTTCTGGATGGCGCCTGGAGTTCCTGCATGACCGATCGTTCGCTCCATGCGCCGCGGCCAAACAGATCCGATTCCAAAGCGGCGATCCGACTAACGGATTTCTCAAGATTCACCGTCGAATAATCAACAATCATGAAGCTACCGTCACTCCGTTCGCTCAGCGCCGGCATGGTTGAGCACATGCTTGAGCGGATTGGGCACGGAAACATCCGGACGACGCAGATACAGCGGCTCGACTGGCCGAGGGTTCTCCAAGGCATCATCCCGAGTTGCGAACGCCGCAAAACTCGCCAAGCCTGCGGCACCGCCGTCAAGCAGGGAACGGTCATCCACCGTGCCAAGATGCTCGATCGCTTCCCAATCTCCGGCATATTTGGCCGCGCCATGGCCGATGACATCAACCACGCAATCAAGGGTTCCTTCCTGACTGAACGTTTTTACCGCCTCATTTACACGGGCTGCGATCGAAGAGGGATAATCAATATCCATGTCGACCAGCGTGGTGAATTCACCAGACACGGAGGAGTCGACCAAAGTGAAATACAGTTGCTTGCGTCGGGCATCGTTCACGGCCAGAGTCAAATGGACATGACCATCTCGTTCGCCCGCGTGAACTTGAGATTGCACGGTAAGCACATCCTGACCCACAAGCTGCGCCCCGGTGGCGAACGCCAGAGCCTTGGCCGCGACGATGCCGGCACGAAGTCCGGTGAACGGTGCGGGACCCACACCAACGACAATCCTCTCGATATCGTTCGCCTGAATCCCAGCCCTCTCGACGGCCTTTGCAATGTTTGTCTGCAACCGTTCCACATGCGTGCGTGAATCGGTTTCGACGATCGGCTCATGACCGACCATACCAACCGTCGAACCGTACGAGGTGTCAATCACCAATGTATACATTCTTCAAAAACTCCTTGTACCAAACCGCACACTACTGTACAACCGGCGCTAGAAGCCGTCCCTCTAGCGCACGTTGCGCTCGAAGTCAAAGGATTCCCAGGCCGGCCCGACAGGCACCAAGGTAACCGTTCGCACGCCGCGACTGGTCAGTTCCCCGTCGAGATCGGTGGCCGGAGCGTCAAGAGGACGGTCGATATGAATCTCAAGGCGTTCAGGAGCCAAGGCGGTGGCCATCTGCTCACCCCATTCCATGAGTACGACCGTATCGGCACTCGGATCTTCCAATTCCTCGTCCAATCCGAGTGATTCGAGCTCATCCAGCAAATGTCCGACGCTATCCTGCCCCGGCGCGTATGCGTTGCCTCCGAGACGGTATGCGTCGACATGCACCATATGTGCGTGGCCGCCGTGCGCAAAACATCCGTCGAGTTCACGGGCGATGGTGAACGTCGGCGAGACGATTGGTTCATCAATGCCCAATCCCATACCGAAACCTTGGGCGAACGTGGTTTTTCCCGCTCCCAGTGGTCCGGACAGCAGAAGCACATCTCCCCCACGAACGAGTCTGGCCACACGTTCCCCGAGCCGTTGCATATCTTCTCCGGTGGCTGCCGTTATGGTTGTGGTTCTTTGCATGCTAGTTGACCCGTCCTTTGTTGCTGATGAGTTCGATGGACCTTTCCAAAGCGTAGACGGGATCGGAGCCGTTGGTCTTGCTTTGTTCGTCCGCCCATGCCAGCATTTGTATGCATCCGCTCATTCCATCGGATGTCCAACCGGAAAGCTGGCGTTGCGCGTTCTTGAGCATCCATGGCTGCATTTTCGCTTCGGCGGTGCTGATAGTGCCGGATCGCACGGCAGATGCCTTGGCCATGGTTCGCAGCTTCATCGCGAGCGCGCCGATCAGGGCGATTGGCGCCGTTCCTTGTTCGACGGATGCGCGCATGGCGATTATGGCGTCTGCGGATCGGCCCGCCAATGCGAGGTCGGCTATGCGGAATCCGTCGACTTGGGGGTTGGATGTGAGGTATTGGTTGACGCGTTCCAGGGGCATTGGGTTGTCGTCGAAGTCGAAGCAGAGTTGGTTTACCATTGCGGCGAGTTCGCCGATTTCGTCGCCGAGTACTGCGGCGAGTTGTTGGGCGGCCATTGGTTCGACGCGTCTGTGGTGTTGTTCGAAGCATTGCATGACGAAGTTGAGTTTTGCTTCGGGTTTTTTCAGGTCGGGCACGGCTTCTATGCGTGCACCGGCTTTGTCGAGTCGGTCTTTGAGTTGTTTTCCTTTGGTTCCACCCTCGTGTTGGCAGATGATGATGCTTGCGTTGTGTGGTTCTTTGCAGGCTTGTTTGCAGTATGCGACCATTGCGTCCGCGAGTTTTTCGTCGGCATTCTGCAGATTGTTGACGATGACGATTGCTTGGTCGGATAGCAGCGATGGGCTTACTGCTTCGTCGAAGGCGTAGTTGTCAGTGTTGGTGGCGTCGAGTTCTATGGTTTCCGCGTCGGGGTGGTTTTGTTGCGCAGCATGGCGTAGGTTTCGCACTGTTTGCTTGTTGAGGTAGGGGTTTCCTCCGGAGACGATGTGGAAGGGTGATGTTGCTGCGGATGGCTTTGACATAGTATTCAATTTCGCCGTATCGGTGGACAAGCGGTGCGTGTTCTGGTGAATGTTCTTTGTCGTGTGTGGGATATGGTTCGTCATTCATCTTGCCATTTCATGTGGTTGATGTCGTTCATCGTACGTTCGTTCCATGTGCGGAGTCGTTCCATGGGGTTGATGATGAGTTTTCGTCCGGGCATTCCAATAATTCGAACAGTTGTTCGCTTGTATAGGTGGTGGATTGTGTATATGCAGCCGGCGCACGCCGCTTCTATTGTGCAGATCAGCAGCGCTCCTTGTATGCCGCCTGACCATGCGACGGTGGCACGGTCTCCTGTTCCGAGGCTGCGGGACACGTATTCCATTACCGCTGTTCCCCATGATGCTGCATACGCCAGTAGGAAGCCCATTGTGGGCATTGCCCAGGATATGTATAGGCTCGATAGTCCTGCCAGGGTGGAGAAGCTGACCAAGGGTGCCACCATGAGGTTGGCGGGGATGGAGAAGACCGGCAGCTCCGGTTCTATCAGCACCTGTATGGGCAGGGTGAAGAGTTGCGCCGCGACGGTCATGGACATCGACTCGGCGATGAATTCGGGCATGATGGGCTGTAGCCATACGTGGATACGGCTTGCGAACAGCACGATGCCGAGCACTGCGGCGCAGGAAAGGGCGAAACCGAAACTCTGCGACATGTACGGTTTGATGATGAGCATCGCCAGGGTCGTCCAACATAGCGTTGCCAACGATTGGCTGCGTCTTCCTAAAAACAGGCATATCGCCGAAGCCAGTCCCATTATCAAGGCTCTGGAGACGGAATCCGATGGGTATACGCAAATAGCCAGGAACACGTATGCGCATGACATCAGTAATGCCGTAATGCGTCGTGGCACGAGGAAAAACGAGCATACCGTTCTGACCAATGCCGCGATTACCGCGAGATGGCCTCCGCTGACCGCCATGAGGTGCAGTATCCCGGACTTTCTGAACGCGTTCTCCACTTGTTTTGCATAGGTGGCGTCCACACCGTTGGACGCTTTGCCGGCGCTTCCGCCCGCGGGAGGCACGTAGTCCTGTCCAAGGACGCCGAGGGTCAATCCCGGGACCAGTATTCGACCTTGGTCCGACAGTCGCGATGTCTGCGCGAAGAACGCTTGTTGCATCATGTCCACGAGCTTCATTGCGGGATTTGGCGCGCGTATGAGCTCGCTGCCACTGATATCGGTCAACCATAATGGTCTCGCTCCATACCGTGACTGCGATAGCTTGCCGGACACACTGTAGGTTCCGCCCTGCTTCAGCCGTGCGCAGTATGGCATGTCCGCATAGATCCGCGCTCTTGCCGAGCTGTTCTGTTGAATTCCGTCCGACATGACGTCCATGATCATGCAATCCGCTTGGCAATCATACGTACGGCTGTCGGAGGTTGTGACCGGGGTCGTCAGACGAATCGACGCGGCGACTCGCGGACTGTCCGTCGAAGCCAATTCGAAGGATGCGTCCCCATACTGCGTCAGGTCATAGGTCAATGCGCAGGATGCGCAGATCAACGCGCCGAACATGCACACGATGATGCTGCAATGCCATGCCGCGGCAACCGCCCGTAATCTGCCATGAAATCGCAGGAACAGCATGCCTGGAAGGATCGTCAGGGGCAACAGCAGCACCAATGGCACCACGGGAATCGTACGAGAAGTGGCATCACCCGTGAGATGTTCGAACAGGAGATGTGTGGCAAGGCTTGCGATCCAACCCGACAGCGTTGCCGGAAGCAACCGATAGTCAAGACTCCCCCGCTCACGCTCAGCCAACGCCCCCGAATGCCAGCTCATCGCGCACACACCTGGTCTTTGAATTTCGATAGGGTCTTCGCTCCGATGCCATTGACCTCCAACAACTGATCCACACTGTCGAATCGTCCGACCTGCGTCCGATAGTCGATGATGCGCTGCGCTATCGCAGGTCCTACACCGTTCAGTGTCTGCAGCTCCTCCAATCCAGCTGAATTGATATCGACCAATCCGTCCGTGGGATCAGGAGTCGATTGCATCGATTCGGTTTCCGATTCCACGGACCGTCCCTGCGTCTCATTGTCCGATTGCGGATGCTCCTGCTGTACGGTTTGGACGGATGAGTATGCCGTCCTGGCACGCTGCAGTTCGCTGTAATGGATGGCCTGCTGGATGAGCATGGTCAAACTGGCGCACAACGCGCAGGTCAACGTCAGTATGGCAATCAACGCATGTACCGGACGGAAGGCGATCCGGGGAAGATCACGTTTGGTCCGAACCGCCGCATCCAAACGATCAGATTCCCTTACACCTACGAGGTCGGCAAGCTTCGGCTTGGATTCCTTGGCTTTCCATGTGGACGCATCTGCGTCGTTCGGCGGATTCGGCCCATCCGGCCGGGCATCCGCCGAAATCTTCGGCATCGGAGGCGGAGGTGGGTCCGGGGCTTTCCGAGACATGGCAAGGTCGCGCAGCCGCCGTGTTGTCGCAGACGACGTTTCGTTTCTTCGCATACCAAAAGTGCCCATGCCTCCAACGTGAAGGATACATGGGCACTTTGTCTACCTGAAACGGCTCCTGTGGTCGGAGAATGCGGGTTATCCACATACCCGATATTCAGGTGTCCGCCGTTTCGTCGGAAGGGGTGGAATCATTCAGCAGGAACGATGGAGACGATCTTCGGAGCCTTGACGATCACCTTGCGCGGCTCTTTGCCGCCGAGTCGATCGGCGACCGCCTCAAGGGCCATGGTTTCGAGTTCCTTCGGATCGATATCCGGGGAGACGTCGAGCTTGGCGCGCACCTTGCCCTTGATCTGCACGACCGCGGTCACAGTGTCCTGGCCGACATAACGTTCATCAGCCTTAGGCCAATCGGCGTGGGCCAAGGACTCGGCATGGCCGAGCTTGTTCCACAGTTCCTCACAGATATGGGGCGCGATCGGCGAAAGCATCAGGATCAGCGGTTCGATGGCGGCACGCGGCACGGAATCAAGACTGGTCAGATGATTGTTGAGCACGATGAGCTTTGCGATCGCAGTGTTCGGACGCATCGCTTCCATTTCCACGGTCACTTCGGCGATCGTGTTGTTGAGCAGCTTCAACGTCTTGTTGTCGAGCTCGCCATCGGTCACATTCACCTGTCCGGTGGTCTCATCGACGACGTTACGCCACAGGCGCTGCAGGAAACGCATGGAGCCGACCACGTTGCGGGTGTTCCATGGACGGGATTCGGCCAGCGGACCCATGCCCATCTCATACAGACGGAAGGTGTCCGCGCCGTAGTTCTCGTACATGTCGTCCGGCGTGATGATGTTCTTCAGGCTCTTGCCCATCTTGCCGAACTCGCGGTTGGCATGCTGGCCGTTCCATGTGAACGTCGGCTCCCCGCTGGCGTCGGCGGGGCCTTCGACCACTTCAGCGGCCGGAACGTACTGTCCACGGTCATCGGTGTAGGCGTACGCCTGAATCATGCCCTGGTTGAACAGCTTGTGGAACGGTTCGGCGGAATCGACGAATCCGAGATCGAAAAGCACCTTGTGCCAGAAACGGGAGTACAGCAGGTGCAGAACCGCATGCTCCACACCGCCGATGTACAGGTCCACGCCGCCGGCCTTGCCGGTGGTTTCGTTATGGTTCGGTCCCATCCAATAATCGAACTCATCCTTTTCGACCATGTGTTCGGTGTCGGTCGGATCGATGTAGCGCATGTAATACCAGCACGATCCGGCCCAATTCGGCATGGTGTTGGTGTCACGGTAGTAGGTCTTCTTACCGTCGCCCAAATCGAGCTCCACCTTGATCCAATCCTCATTACGGCTCAGCGGAGCCTCCGGATTGGATTCGGCGTCTTCTGGATCGAACGTCTTCGGACTGTAATCGGGCACGTCCGGCAGGTTGATCGGCAGCTGGTCGTCCGGAAGCAGGTGCGGAGTGCCATCCTCTCCGTACACGATCGGGAACGGCTCTCCCCAATAGCGCTGGCGGCTGAAGAGCCAGTCGCGCAGACGGTAGCTGACCGTGCCCTTGCCGACACCGGCCTCCTCCAGCCAGGAGTTGACCTTGTCGATCGCCTCATCCACGCGCAGTCCGTCAAGACTCAGTTCAGCGCCGTTGGCCTTCGTGGACTCCACGGAGGAGTTGATGACGATGCCGTCATGGGAAACGAACGGGGCCTTGCCCTCGTAATTGGCCAGGTCGTCGCCGGATTCCGGCAGCGGCTGCACGGTGTAGATGACCGGCAGACCGAACTTGACCGCGAAATCGTAATCTCGCTGGTCGCCTCCAGGAACGGCCATGAT
>CAVBVU010000088.1:0-7030 GCA_963598975.1 Anaerovoracaceae bacterium | reverse complement strand
GCTCGGCATCCTCACTGGTCATGGTTCAAGGGTAGCTCAGTCTTCGACCGCGGCCTTGAGTTCCTCGATCTTGTTGGTGGTTTCCCAGGTGAAATCGGCATCATTGCGTCCGAAGTGACCATAGGCCGCGGTCTTGGAATAGATCGGACGCTTCAGATCGAGTTCGTCGATAATCGCCGCCGGACGGAGGTCGAACACCTTGCGCACGGCCTGCTGGATTCGTTCACGGGACACACCGATCTCGGTGCCGTAGGTCTCCACATTGATGGACACCGGGTCGGCAACGCCGATGGCGTATGCCACCTGTACCTCGACCTTGTGGGCGAGTCCGGCCGCGACGATATTCTTGGCGACCCAACGTGCGGCATAGGCCGCGGAACGGTCCACCTTGCTCGGATCCTTGCCGGAGAACGCGCCGCCGCCGTGATGCGCGGCACCTCCATAGGTGTCGACGATGATCTTACGTCCGGTCAGGCCCGCGTCGGCAGCCGGTCCGCCAAGAACGAACGATCCGGTCGGATTCACCAGCACACGGTAATCGGCATGGTCCACACGGTCCGCGAGCACGTCGTCGAGCACCGGCGCGACCACATGTTCCACAAGGTGTTCCTTAAGCCAGTCCTGATCCACTTCCGGATCATGCTGGGTGGAGACGAGCACGGTGTCGAGACGCACCGGATTGTCGTTTTCGTCGTATTCGATGGTCACCTGCGTCTTGCCGTCCGGACGCAGATGCGCGACCTCGCCGCTCTTGCGCACTTCGGTAAGTCGATATGCCAGACGATGCGCCAAATATATCGGCAACGGCATGAGCGCGTCGGTCTCATCGCAGGCGTAGCCGAACATCACACCCTGATCGCCCGCGCCCTGAGCCTCATAACGCTGTTCGCGGGACGCTTCGGATTCCTCCTCGCGGCCGAGACGGGCCACGCCCTGGTTGATTTCCGAACTTTGCTCGGTAAGCGCGACCGTCACTCCGCAGGAATCGGCATCAAGACCGACCCTCGAGCTGGTATAGCCGATGTTACGCACCACGGAGCGCACGATGTTCTGGATATCGGAATATCCCTCGCTGGTGACCTCTCCGAAGATGAAGAACTGTCCGGTGGTGGCGCAGGTCTCCACCGCCACGTGGGATTGGGGATCCTGCGCGAGCATATCGTCGAGAATCGCATCCGAAATCTGGTCGCATACCTTGTCGGGATGCCCTTCCGTAACGGATTCCGCGGAAATCAATCTCAATTCAGCCATTCCAGGCCTCTCCTTCCGCAGACGCCGAACCGCGTCTGCCATTCCTGTTGCGGCAAAGAAAAACGCCCCGGCCTTTCGTTGACGCAATCAATAGTTTCTTTTGTACTATTCAATGCGCACCGCTCAGGTATCGGGGCGAATGAAGATAAATCGGTTCCTCTCGGGACCTTTGGATCAGTTGCCTTCGGTCAGATCATCCTCGCCGAGGGTTTCTTCCAGCAGACCCTCGTCGATTTCGCGGAACGCGATGGACAACGGCTTCTCCTGGTTCTGATATTCCACCAGCGGTCCGACGTTCTGCAGCAGACCTTCGTTGAGCTGGGTAAAGTAGGAATTGATCTGGCGGGCGCGCTTGGCAGCGAAGATAGCCAGAGCGTACTTGGAGTCCGCATGCTCCATCAGATCATCGATCGGCGGATCCGCAAGTCCGGTCGGGGTTGGCTGAGTGCCGAATGCCATATTGATTATCTCCCAATCATCAGATAAGCCAAAAGCTTCTTTTCCAACCTCGTAAGTATAGATGCGCTGCTGGACTTGTTCCGCCCCGCCGGAAAGACTCGCAGGCGCATGCCCATCCAATTATCCACTCGACATCCACCCGACGCACGTAAGGCTTATGAAAATTCCACATACTGACTCTTGACAAAACGCGTGTCCCGCGCGGCGTCCACAATAGTAGGTATGGAAATGCGATCTGCAAAACTTATGAATGGACGAGTATTCGCGGGCGCACGCGCCCTATACCGCGCCGCAGGCGTGGATGGCAAGGATTTCGGCAAGCCGATCATCGCCATCGCGAACTCCTTTGACGAATTCCTGCCCGGCCACGTGCATCTGAACAAGGTCGGACGACTGATCTCCGAGGCCATCAAGGAAGCTGGCGGCATTCCGCGCGAGTTCAACACCATGGCTGTCGACGACGGCATCGCCATGGGACACACCGGCATGCTGTACTCGCTTCCGAGCCGCGATATCATCGCCGATACCGTGGAATACCAGGTGAACGCACACTGCGCCGACGCCCTGATCTGCATCCCCAACTGCGACAAGGTCGTGCCGGGAATGCTCATGGCCGCACTGCGCATGAACATTCCGACCATCTTCGTCTCCGGAGGCCCCATGGAGGCCGGCACCACCGTACTGCCCGACGGCACCGTGAAGAAGAACACCGATCTGATCGACGTGATGTACGCATCCGCGGATGACAGCCTGACCGAAGAGGACCTTCTGGCCTACGAGAAGACCGTCTGCCCGACCTGCGGCTCCTGCGCCGGCATGTTCACCGCGAACTCCATGAACTGCCTGACCGAGGCCATCGGCCTTGCGCTTCCGGGCAACGGCACCATTCTGGCCTCCCACTCCTACCGTAAGGACCTGTTCAAGCGTGCCGCCGAGCAGATCGTCAAGATCGCGAAGCAGTACTACGACGAGGATGACGAGAGCGTGCTGCCCCGTTCCATCGCCACCAAGGAAGCGTTCGAGAACGCCATGACCATGGATGTGGCCATGGGCGGCTCCACCAACACCGTGCTGCACATCCTCGCCATGGCCCAGTCGGCCGATGTGGACTTCACCCTCGACGACATCGAACGCATCTCCCACACCGTGCCGTGCATCTGTAAGGCTTCGCCGTCCGGCGAATGGGAGATCTCCGACGTGCATCGCGCCGGTGGCATCACCGGAATCCTCGGCGAGCTCGATCGTGCCGGCAAGCTGCATCGCGACGTGTGCTCCGTCGATTACAAGTCGCTGGAAGACAAGCTCAACGATTGGGACATCATGCGTGATTCCTGCACCGAGGAAGCCAAGCAGATGTACAAGGCCGCTCCGGGCCACATCGTCTCCCCCGATCCGTGGACGCACAGCACGCTGTTCGATTCGCTCGATTACGACCGTGAGAACGGTGCCATCCATGACATCGACCATCCGGCGGTCACCGAGGGCGGCCTGGCCGTTCTCCGCGGCAACCTCGCTCCCGACGGATGCGTGGTCAAGACCGCAGGCGTGCCGAAGGAGATCTGGACGTTCCGCGGACCGGCGCTGGTCGTGGAATCCCAGGAGGAGGCCATCGAGGTCATTCTCAACGACACTCTGAAGCCGGGCATGGCCCTGGTGATTCGTTACGAGGGACCGAAGGGCGGCCCGGGCATGCAGGAAATGCTGTATCCGACCTCCTTTGTAAAGGGCAAGGGTATCGGCAAGGAAGTGGCGTTGCTGACCGATGGCCGTTACTCCGGCGGTTCCTCCGGCTTGTCCATCGGCCATATCGCTCCTGAAGCGGCGAACAAGGGCCCCATCGCCCTGATCAAGAATGGCGACATCATCAACATCGACATTCCGAACCGTACCGTGGATGTCGAGCTGTCCGACGAGGAGCTGGAGCAGCGTCGCGTTGAGCTTGAGGCCGGCGACGGTTATGTCGCGCACCGTGACCGCAAGGTCTCCCAGGCGCTCAAGGCATATGCGGCCTTCGCCCGTTCCGCCGACAAGGGCGCGACCCGCGATCCGGAACTGATCGACAAGCTCTCCGGCCTGGCCTGATCGTTCCAATAAAAGCGGGCGGGGTGTTGCATGAGCTTCCATGCAGCACCCCGCCCGCTTTTATCGTCGATTATGCGGTTTGTATGTTGCCATAACCGTCGAGAGCGGCGTCACAAGCCGAATTCCGAAGCGATGATATTCCACAGCTGATCGGCTGCGTCCTCCACTTCCTCATTGACGATCACCACGTCGAACTCGGGTTCGGCCGCCAATTCGATTTTCGCGGTTTCAAGCCTTTTTTCCTGCTGTTCAGGTGTCTCCGTGCCGCGACCGATCAGTCGACGTTTGAGCTCCTCGAATGACGGCGGCGCTATGAACACCGTCACCACATCGAGACCCAGCTCCCCCGCACGTTCCTTGACGCTGCGCGCGCCCTGAACGTCGATTTCAAGAACCACGGGAATGTTACGTTCCAGATGGTCGACGACCGGCTTGACCGGCGTGCCGTAATGGGCCAATCCGAACACATCAGCGGTTTCAAGGAATTCTCCGGCCGCTTCCTTGTCAAGGAACTCCTGTTCGGTCATGAAAAAGTAGTTCACGCCATCCACTTCGCCCGGTCGGGGCTTACGCGTAGTGGCGGATACCGAAAGCCAAATCTGCGGATGTTCCTCACGTACACGTCCAAGAACGGTGCCCTTGCCTACACCTGCCGGCCCGCACAGCACAATCAATCGACCACGACGGGAGTCAGTCATTAGAAGTCCTCATTCTTCCTGAAAATGGCGTACCTTGAAAATCAGTATTCGTCGTCGTCAATCAGATCGTCGTCATCGTCATCGAGGCCTTCGGACTGCGCTTCCATAAGCGCCTGACGAATGTCGAGCGACGCATATTCGGTGGCCGCCGCAAGTTCAGCAATATTAGGCCCGTGGGATGCGATGAAGCGAGACACTGTGACGAGCACGTTGCCTTTGGTGCCTTTGAACACGGTTTTCAGATCACGGGTCTCCGCTCCCTGCCATCCGTATCCCGGGGAGAGAATCGGGCCTGTGAACTTGGAGGGATCGACGCCCGAATCATTGATCCACTGGCCGATGGTCGCGCCGATGATCAGGCCGACGGATCCCATACCGTCGATGCCCTTGTTGAATTTCTGCGCGGTGCTGGCGATGCCGTAGGCAACGGTCTTGCCCTTGTATTCGCCGGCCTGGCGTATGGCGGTCTGCAGGCTCGCTCCCTCTTGATTCGAGGTGAGCGATGCCACGAAGACGCCTCGTCCGTTGTTGAGCGCGTCGTTGATGACGCCGCCGAGCGATCGTGCGCCGTAATACGGAAGCAACGTGATGGCGTCGGCCAGCAACGGCGCGCCCGGCTTGAAGTATGCGTCCGCGAATGCGGAGACCGTGGTGGGCAAACCACCATGAAGGCAGTCGACGATAGTGATGATGCCCATCTGTCGTGCCGCATAGAGCACCCGTTCGAGCGCCGCGATGCCTTTTGAACCGTAGCGCTCGAACATGGAGAACTGGAATTTTACGGCCGCTGCGCGACCGTTGGCTGCCTGAAGCATACGCATGGCGTACAGCTCGGCACCCAGAGCGTCGATGTTGTAGCCCCAATCGAGAAGAAGCTGTCTATGCGGGTCCACTCCCACACACAACGGACCGTATTTGGCCATGGAATTGCGCAGACGAAGACCGAAGTCCGAACGCTGCGCGCTCATCTCTTCACGTGTGGGGCTACTCATCGGTTACGCTCGGCTTTCCGTTTCGAACATTTGCTGGGAATGTTCCTGAATGCTCATGATTTGATAATCATTATTCCTCACGGCTTCGATAGCCATCAACACAGCGGAGAATTCCGTCATGGTGGTGAACTGGGGCAAATCAGCCGCGATTGCTGCCGAACGGATGGCATAGCCGTCGGAACGGGAGCCACGCGAGTTCGGCGTGTTGAGAATCAGGTCGATCGCGCCTTCCTCGATCAGCTCGACAACGTTCTTGCCGACGCTGCCTTCCGCGTGATACGTGGTGACCGGATCTTCCGGGTTGGAGTCCATGCGGACGCTGATCTTGTCGACGATCTTGGAATCGATGCCGTAACGACGCAGCACGGAGGCGGTACCTTCGGTGGCCCAGATGTCGAATCCGAGCTCAACGAGACGGGCCGCGAACAGGGGCAGCTGACGCTTGTCGGTATCGTTCACGGAGATGAACACGCTACCGCTGGTCGGCAGGCCGCCGTCGTATGCGGCGAGCTGGCTCTTGGCGAACGCGTGCGGGAAGTCACGATCGAAGCCCATGACCTCGCCGGTGGAGCGCATCTCCGGTCCAAGCAGCACGTCGACGGTCTTGCCGAGCGGGGTACGGAAGCGCTTGAACGGCAGGACGGATTCCTTGACCGCGACCTGCTGTCCACCACGGATGTCTCCGCCATCGCCATGAGGCAGCAGCAGGCCATTGTCACGCTGCTGTTGGATGGTCTCGCCGGCCATGATTCGTGCCGCGGCCTTCGCCAGAGCGACGCCGGTGGCCTTGGACGCGAACGGCACGGTACGGGACGCACGCGGGTTCGCTTCGATCACGTACAGGGTGTTGGCCATGAAGGCGTACTGCACATTAATCAGGCCCTGCACGCCGCAGCCCTTGGCGATGGCGTAGGTGCCTTCGCGCAGGCGGCGGATCTGGTCATCGGACAATGTGCTCGGAGGAAGGGTGCACGCGGCGTCGCCGGAGTGCACGCCGGCTTCCTCGACATGCTCCATGATGCCGCCGATGTACAGCTCCTCACCGTCGAACAGCGCGTCGACGTCGATTTCGATGGCGTCTTGGAGGAACTTGTCGATCAGCAGCGGAGAAGGAAGACGTCCGGACACGACGGTATCGGCCTGGGCTTCCTTGAGTGCGCGGTCAACATACTTGCGCAGCTGGGCGTCGTCGTACACGATTTCCATGCCACGACCGCCGAGCACGTAGCTCGGTCTCACCAGCACCGGATAGCCGATGCTGTGCGCGGCTTCACGGGCCTCGTCGAGGCTCAGAGCGGTACCGTAACGCGGAGCGTTCATCTCGGCCTTCTTGAGCACTTCGCCGAAGAGCTCGCGGTTTTCTGCCAAATCGATGGCTTCCGGAGTGGTTCCGAGAATCGGCACGCCGGCGGCCTTCAAACGTGCGGCAAGGGACAGCGGGGTCTGACCACCGAGCTGCACGATGACGCCCTTGATCGGGCCCATCTTCTTCTCGGCCTCGTAGATTTCGAGCACGTCCTCGAAGGTGAGCGGCTCGAAGTACAGACG
>CAVBVU010000087.1:0-7108 GCA_963598975.1 Anaerovoracaceae bacterium | reverse complement strand
GACCGCGCCCATGCGGATGTGGTTGTCGAGCATGACGGAAACGCACGGATCGCCGAAGGCGTGGAAATCATCACGGGTAAGGATTCCCGCGTCTCCACCACCTTCATTCAGGAATGGGGCAAAGGCTCCAAGCATGTCGGAAACCAGCGCATCCACCTCGGTGAGGGCGCGTCCCTGCGCCATTCCGTCGTAACCCTTGGCGGAGATGTGGTCCGCATTCGTATGGATCAGGATTTCGGCGGGGACCGTGGCGACCTCAACATGCTGGGCATCTACTTCGTGGATCCGGGGGAGCATATCGAACACCGCACCATGATCGTCCACAACCATCCGGAGTGCAAAAGCCGTGTGGTCTACAAGGGTGCGCTCGATGGTAAGGGAGCTCATTCCACATGGGTCGGCAACGCGTTGATCGCTCCGAGTGCTCCGGGCACCGATTCCTATGAGCTCAACCGCAACCTCGTGCTTACGCCGGGGGCGATCGCGGATTCCGAACCGAATCTCGAAATCGAAAACGGCAACATCGTCGGAGCGGGCCATGCGTCGTCCGTCGGCCGTTTCGACGACGAGGAGCTGTTCTACCTGCAGTCGCGTGGAATCTCGCAGGCCGAAGCACGCAAGCTTGTGGTCCGCGGATTCTTCGGAGAACTGGTCGAAGAGATCGGAATCCCGGCTGTTTCCGAACATCTCATGAACGTCATCGATAAGCGCCTGACTCGCGGTGAGACCGAAGCCGCCGTACAAGCCGAGAACGAGTAATAAACCGGTAGGAGCAAACCATGTCAACACTTGAAATCAAAGATCTTTACGCGCACGTCGAAACCAAGGACGGCGTCAAGCCGATTCTCAAAGGCGTGAACCTGACGGTCAACTCGGGTGAGACCCATGCGATCATGGGCCCGAACGGTTCCGGAAAGTCCACGTTGGCCTACACGCTGGCAGGGCATCCGAAATACATCGTCGATTCCGGACAGGTGCTGCTCGACGGTGAGGACGTGCTCAAAATGACTCCGGACGAGCGTGCCAAGGCCGGCCTGTTCCTCGCCATGCAGTATCCGGTCGAGGTGCCGGGCGTGTCCATGACCAACTTCCTGCGTACCGCCAAGACCGAAGTGGACGGCAAGGCCCCGGCCATCCGCACTTGGACCAAGGAACTGACCGAGGCGATGAAACGTCTCAAGATGGATCCGAAATTCGCCACCCGTTCCGTGAACGAAGGCTTCTCCGGCGGTGAGAAGAAGCGTGCCGAAGTGCTTCAGCTCGAACTGCTCAAGCCGAAGTTCGCCATTCTCGACGAGACCGATTCGGGACTCGACGTCGACGCGTTGCGCATCGTTTCCGAAGGTGTGAACCGTGCCAAGGAAGCCAACCAGTTCGGCATCCTCATGGTCACGCACTACACGCGCATCCTCAAGTACATCAAGCCGGACATCGTGCACGTGTTCGCGGGCGGTCACTTCGTCAAGACCGGAGGACCGGAACTGGCCGATGAGCTTGAAGAGTTCGGTTACGACGCCTATCTGCCCGAAGGGGCCGATTCCGAAAGCGCGCTGGCATGATCGATTTCGAAAAGATCCGTTCCGAATTCCCGATTCTCGATCAGCAGATACATGGACATCCGCTCGTATATCTGGATTCCGCCGCGACATCCCAGAAGCCACAGTGCGTGATCGACGCCGAAACCGACTTCTACCGGACGATCAACGCCGGCGTTCACCGTGGCGCGCATGAACTTGCCGCGCGCAGCACCATGGCGTTCGAACAGGCACGCGCGTCGGTGGCGAAACTGGTAGGCGCGAACGCCGAGGAGGGCGGGGAGGAACTTGTCGTGACCTCCGGCGCGACGGCCGGACTGAACCTGTTGGCCACGGCTTTCGGCAATGCGTCGCTCGGACGCGGGGGAGAGGCCGCCAAACGCTTCTCGCTGCACCCGGGCGATGAAATAGTCGTGTCGAAGGCGGAACACCACTCCGTACTGCTGCCGTTCCAAGAACTTGCGACACGAACGGGAGCCACGCTCACATGGTTTGATCTGGACGAGGACGGTCGTGTGCGTGCCGACCTCGCCGAAGAGGTGATCACCGAGCGTACGAAGATCGTGGCCGTGACCCATGTGGGAAACACGACCGGAGCCATTACCGACATCGCGCCGATCGTGCGCCGCGCACATGAGGTGGGCGCCGTGTTCGTGCTCGACGCATGCCAGTCGGTTCCACATCTGAGCGTTGACTTCCATGCTATGGACGTTGACTTCGCCGCGTTCAGCGCGCACAAGATGTATGGTCCGACCGGCGTGGGATTCCTGTACGGCAAGCGCGAACTGTTGGAAGCCCTTCCCCCTGCGAATTTCGGAGGGTCGATGGTCGAACTCGCCTGGATGGATCAGGAAGCGCAGTATATGGCCCCTCCCGCACGTTTCGAGGCGGGTACGCAGCCGGTCGCGCAGGTCGTCGCGGCTGGGGTCGCGGCTCAGTGGCTGATGAACATCGGCATGGGCAATCTCGAATCGCATGAAAAGGCCATCACCGGAGAACTGCTGAAGATGGGCGAGATCGAAGGCATCCGCATCCTTGGCCCAACGTCAGCGCACGAGCGCATCGGCACGGTCGCGTTCGACGTCGAAGGGGTGCACCCGCATGATGTCGGCCAGTTCATCGACGCGCAGGGCATCGCCATCCGCGTGGGCCACCACTGCGCGCAGCCGGTGCACCGCCATTTCGGAGTGTACGCGTCCAATCGTGCGTCCAGCGGCATATACAACAGCGTCGAGGACGTTCAGGCGCTGCTTGCGGCGCTTGGCAAGGTTCGTTCGTTCTTTGGAGTTGAGTGACCGATATGAATGATTTCGCAATGTCCGGAACCGACCTGGAACAGATGTACCAGGAGGTCATTCTCGAAGCTTCGAAGAATCCTCATGGCAGGGAGCGTTTCGCTCCCGACCTGGCACGGGAAGACGCGTCGGGAAACGCATCGACCACGCTGAGGGCATCCCACGAATATTGCACCCTCGGTGAGTCGCATCAGTTCAATCCGACCTGCGGCGACGAAGCAACCGTGCATGTGGAGGTCTCCGACAGCGAGCCGCACGTCATCGAACGGCTAGTGTGGGACGGCCACGGCTGTTCCATCTCGCAGGCCAGCCTGTCCGTCATGGTCGATCTTGTCGAGGGAAAAAGCGTCGACGAGGCCATGGAACTCGCCTCGACATTCCATAAACTCATGGAATCAAGGGGCAAGGGTCTTGACGACGAGCAGGCCGAGGAATCGTTGGAGGACGGCATCGTCTTCCAGGGGGTGTCCAAGTATCCGATGCGCATCAAATGCGCGTTGCTCGGATGGGAAGGCATGAAGGATTCCGTGGCCAAGGCGTTGGCCGCGAAACATTAGACGGTGAGATGCCGCACGATATGCGGTATAGGACACGCGCTAATCTACACAACAAAACATGCAAGCGTATATGGAGCGACAATGAGCGATAATCTGGTACCCGAACCGCAGGCTTCGGTGTTTGATTCCGTGGCCAAGGCATTGGGCAATGACGAGAACGCGGCACGTCGCGTGATGCTCAATCCCAATCTGGCCAAAGGATTCAAGGATGGCAAACCGGTGGAAATCGAACATAAGGAAACCGAAGCCGATGGCTGCGGTTGCGGAAATCATGGATTCTGCGGCTGTGAGGACACGCAGGATGACGGCATCGCTTTGAAGGCTGTCGATGAGATCGGCCGCGCCACTGCGTCCGATGTGAAGGAAGCGTTGCATCAGGTCATCGACCCGGAGCTCGGTATCGACGTCATCGACCTGGGTCTGGTATACGGCATCGAGATCGACGAACTGGGCCGTGCCATCATCACCATGACCCTGACCACGCCGGCATGCCCGTTGACTGATCTGATCGAAGACGAATGCGCCAGCACTCTGGCCGGTCTCGTCGAGGAGTTCCGCATCGATTGGACCTGGCAGCCGCGCTGGACCATGGAGAAGATCACTCCGGAAGGCCGCGAACAGTTGGCCGCTCTTGGATTCAACTTCGACAATCTGCCGAAATACTAGATTTCGCAGCGTCATCCCGGAGCGTTGCGTTGTATGGCGATCCGAGATGACCGATAACTCGGCAACAAAAAAACCGTGCTTCCATCCAATCGGAAGCACGGCTTTGTTCTGTGTGCGGCAGAACGTCAGTCGTCGACGACGGTGCCTTTCGGCACGACGGTGATACCTTCAGGCGTGACGGTGAAGCCACGGGCCAAATCATGCTCGGTATCGATGCCGACAGTGGAATTCTCGGTCAGCACGACGTTCTTATCAAGGATTGCCTTGTAGACGCGTGCCCGGCGGTTGATGGTCACGTTGTCGAATAGGATGGAGTCGACCACCTGCGACCACGAATGGATGCGCACGTTCGGGGAGAGCACGGAATGGTGCACTTCGCCGCCCGACACGATGACGCCCGGAGAGACGATCGAGTCGGTGGCATGTCCGAGGCGGTCGCGTCCGGCATGGACGAACTTCGCCGGCGGCAGGTTGCCGGACAGCGTGTAGATCGGCCACTCGGTGTTGTACAGGTTGAATTCCGGCACATAGGAAATCAGATCCATGTGCGCATCGTAGAACTGCTTCAGAGTACCCACGTCACGCCAGTAGGCATGATCGGTCGGAGTGGCTCCGGGGATCTCGTTGGAGTTGAAGTCGTAGACGCCGGCCTCGTTCCGTGCCGCGAAGTACGGCGCGATGTCGCCACCCATATCGTGCTTGGTGTCTTCGGCCTTCTCGTCGAGCGCCAGCGCCTCGAACAGGGCGTCCGTGTTGGCCACGTAGTTGCCCATGGATGCCAGAATGGAGTTTGGGTCATCCGGCAGTCCGGTGGTGGTTTGCGGCTTCTCCTGGAAGCTCTTGATCATATTCGGATGTTCCGGATCGACCTCGATCACGCCGAACTGGTTCGATTGGCTGATGGGCTGGCGAATGCCTGCGACCGTGAATTCGGCACCGGACTCGATGTGCTGCTGGACCATCTGCTGGAAGTCCATGCGATACACGTGGTCGGCGCCGACGATCACGACGATGTCGGGCTGAACGTCCTCGATGATGTTGATGGTCTGGTAGATCGCGTCGGCGGAGCCCAGATACCAGTGCTTGCCGAGACGCTGCTGCGCGGGAACAGGGGAGACGTAATTACCCAGAAGCGGCGAGAAACGCCATACGGTGGAAATATGGCGGTCAAGCGAATGGGATTTGTACTGGGTGAGCACAACGGTCTGCATATAGCCGGAATTGACCAGATTGCTCAATGGGAAATCAATAAGACGGAACACGCCACCGAACGGGACGGCCGGCTTGGCCCTGTCCCTGGTCAAAGGCATCAGTCGCGTGCCTTCACCGCCAGCAAGCACGATGGAAAGAATTTTTGGATTCTTCGCCATGAGAACTCCTCTCCTAGAGCGTCGTTTCGACACCGCACACATTCGGTCTGCTTCCTCGCAAACCGCCTACGCACTCAATAATTGCATATTTTGCGAAACACGCAAGGAGATTGCCCCGCGAGTCTTGAGTTTTTCAAGACTTTTCAGTGAACCGCGGTTGAATAGAACGCCACGGCGCTCGACGCGGCCACATTGAGGCTGTCGACGCCATGGCTCATGGGGATCTTCACGGTGAGGTCGGCGCGTGAGATGGTGTGGTGGGACAATCCATCGCCTTCGGTGCCAAAAATCAGCGCGAGTCTGCCGATATGGTCGCTCTGCTCAGGACTGTTGTTCAGGCGTCGCACCAGCTCGTCCAAGGAGATCGAATCGTCCTGCAGGGCCATGGCCACGGTCGTGAATCCAAGATCATGGAGCTCGTCCATGCCTTTGAACGGCCAATAGTGTCTGTCGTCGCCGCCGATACGTGTCCAGGGAATCTGGAAAACGGTTCCCATCGACACGCGTGCGGCGCGGCGGTACAGCGGATCGCCGCATGACGGTGTCACCAGAACGGCATCCACATCCAACGCTGCGGCGGAACGCATCAACGCGCCGACATTCGTGTGGTCGACGATGTTCTCCATGACCGCGATGCGTCGGGCTCCGCGACATACCTCCTCGACACTGGGCAGAGGCCAGCGCTTCATCGCGGACAGCGCTCCCCGGTGGAGTCTGTATCCGGTCAATGACTTCAGCTGCTCGGGAGATGCCACATATACAGGAACGTCCGTGCCCCAGTGTTCGTCGATGAATGAGAACGTTTCGCTCATGCCGTTGATCCAAGGTTCTTCCACAAGAAGGGAGATGGGCTCGCGTCCGGCGGCAAGGGCCCGATCGATGACCTTGGGCGATTCCGCGATGAACAGCCCTTTGTTCGGCTCCAGCCTGTTGCGTAGCTGAATCTCCGTGAGGTTCGTGTACGCGTATACGCGTTCGTCGTCGATGGAATCAAGATGGATGAAACGCATGATCTGTCTTTCGCTATGGAACCATATGCATGAAAATACAAGAAAACCCCTTGTTTCCAAGGGGTTTTTCCAGTGTCCGGAGCGGGACTTGAACCCGCACGCCTGTATAAATAGGCACTAGCACCTCAAGCTAGCGCGTCTACCATTCCGCCACCCGGACAGGTGACGTTGCTCAGCGGCAACAGAAGAAAACTATACCAGCTTGTTTCCGAAACGCAAGTCTCGGCGTGTCGCGCTTGATTCCGCCATTGATGTGCAGGGTGATGATAGGCTCGGAAGCTATGACTGATGCCCTTTTTCTGCTTGATACGGAACATGATGACGTACCTGTGAACAGTGACGAACTCAATGCCGGATGGAGACTGACGCTGCCGTCTTCCGTGCGCAGGCATGCGATCCAGGCCATGAGGCTTAAGGAAGGCGACGAAATGCAGCTTTCCGACGGAATGGGTCTTCGCATTCATGCTGTGTTGCGTGACGCGCAGCAGGGTATCGCCGAAGTGCTGCGATTCGGCAGGGAGCCCCAGCCGGCCGTACGACTTGCATTGGTGCAGGCGCTTGCAAAGAATGGCCACGACGAGCAGGCGATCGACGTGGCCACGCAGATCGGCGTGGACGATGTGATCCCGTGGCAATCCGACCGTTCCATCGCCAAATGGAAGTACGGGCGCACCG
>CAVBVU010000086.1:0-7253 GCA_963598975.1 Anaerovoracaceae bacterium | reverse complement strand
CTATGGCTGGACAGCAGCGAGCACAATCCCATGCCGAGGGCGACACCACCCAATGTGGTGATGACCGACACCCACACCGTCTTGATTTTGCCGATCACCGATTCCGCCAGGCCGAACGCGATGAGAATCAACGGAATATCGATGATCAGACGCCCCAGATGTGACACATACACCATGGACACGGGCACCGTGTACCAATGGCCCTGCGACAATGCATTGAAGCTCACCTTGACCAGATCCGGAGGGAACGGCCAGTTCGCAATGGCGCAGACGATCTGGCTGACCACATTGACCAGCAGGATGAATGCCGCGAAACAGACGGTCAGCAGATGATGGCGCAGCCAATCCACGATGTCGGACAGCAGCGCCCGGAAGCCGAACAACGGTTTCGCCTTCCGTTGCTTTACTTGCGTTTCAGTCATGATGCTCATACACCTTCATTCGGTCTTTTCAGGAAATTTCGATTTCACGAAGATTCGGATAGTCGGACAGTTTCGGCTCTTCGTCGCCCATACCGGTGTTGTATCCGAAAACGGCCAGCCCGTAGCGTAACGTGTCCTGCACCGCATGCCAGTCATGCGCATTGCCAAGCGATTCCACTGCGGTGACATGCATGCCCGCCTCAACGGCCACAGGTGCCATCTCTTCGATGTTGTTCACCGAATCGGTGTCCTTCTCCCCCGAGCCCATGATAAGGGTCTGCGTGGATGGGGCGTGGTTGCGGATGGCGTTGATCGGAATCTGACGCTCGTACGCGTCACGGTCGCCGTTGAAGAAACGGTCGATCATCTCCTCTTCGCTGCCGTTGGTCGGCCCGATCTCGCTGCCGGTGGGGATGATCGTGCCGAACAGTTCCGGATAGTTGGGGCCAATCTGCATGGAACAGGTACCCCCCTGAGAGAATCCGGCAATGGCCCAGTTCGCGGCATCCTGCGCGGCGGGCAGATTGTCCTTCACCCAATCGACCACATCCTGCGTCAGATAGGTCTGGACGTTACCGTACTCCTGCGAGTCCACGCACAAGGTGTTATGCATGGCATCGCCAAGCTGGTCGGCCGCGATGACGATGGGGGCAAGACCCTGATGGTGCTGGGCGTAATCATCCATCATGTTCTGGATGTCGCCCGCTTCGAACACGTGGCTAGGACTTCCAGGCTGGCCGCTCATCATCAGAATGACCGGCAAGGCGGGCTTCTTTTCGGACACCAACGCTGCGGGAGGTAGGTAGACGAGCGTCTCGCGCGCCACGAAACCGGACTTGGTTGCAGGAACGTCCACTTTGTTGACCACGCCTTGGGATGGTATGTCTTTGATGGTTTGGTCGGCGACGGCCTGCCTCCACTGCGCGATGGTGAGAAGACCATCATCGCTCTCGGCCATATCGGTCAGGTCGGCCTCGACATAAGAATCCTCGCCGAACAACGAACCCAACCTAGCATATTCGCCGTACGCCTGATTGATGCCGATGGCCGAGGAAAGCAACGAGAACATCACCAGTATGGCGGCCAGCACACGGCTTACACGCCTACGCATGACGATGTGGGCGATGGAAAAACCTACACCCGCGCAACCTGCGCTCGCCCACTTGAACACGCGCGGACCGAGTCTGACGCCGAACACCACGAACACGTCCGATATCAGCCAAGTGAGTACGAATCCCGCTATGCCGCAGACCACTGCGACCGCCAAAGGCACCAGTGCCGGGCGAAGACCCGATTCCCGAATGGACGCTATGGCGCCGACCAGCAAAATCACAATCAGAGCCACCGTAATCGCAAATAGCGTCGCAGGCAGCCATCCCTGCAACAAACTCACGTCCATAAGCCACTGACGCATTTATCTCCCCTATCTGCAGTGTCATTCGACCCGCCGTCACGGATCTTCCTGCATCTCTCATCGTCCAGTTGTAGTATACGCATGTTAAAACGCGGTGTCCGCAAGGTTGGGTTTTCCAAGAGTCCCAAGAGTTCGGAGAAAACCCGTTCACCCCTGATATACCGTCCCATACCGTCCGCATCCGCTGAATCTTCGAGACGAAATCCACTTGATATCCGTCGCATACCGGTCGTGTCATCGCCGTCCCTCGGAGAATGGCTGTATGGTTCTTCTATGCGGTACGTGTTTTCGGCATCGAAGGTGTCTTGCGAGATTGTGGTCGACGGAAGACCACGCACGATTTTCCAAAATATCTCGTTTGATATCGCACCCGGTGAGATAGTGGATCTGATCGGACCGTCCGGAGCGGGCAAAAGCAGCCTGTTGACGGCATTCGCCAGGCTCAATCCGCGAGCGCATGGCGACTTCATACTTCAGGACCGTGCCGCATCGACGTTCACTCCGCAACAGTGGCGTGCGCTGGTCGCCTATCTGCCGCAGAAGCCCGTGTTGCCTGGGGATTGCGTGGCCGACGCGATCCGATTGCCGTATACGCTGGCGATTCGCCAATCCGCCGCGAAGAATGGCGTCAGGACGCCTAAGCCGGTTGACTTGCTGCCGGATGCGAAGATCCGCGAAACGCTTGACGCCATGGGTTGCGCCGACATCGATCTTGGCCGTGCCCCGCATGACCTGTCGGGCGGGCAGGCGGCCCGTGTGAGCCTTGCCCGCACATTGTTGACCAATCCCAAGGTGTTGCTTGCCGATGAAGTGGATGCTGGTCTGGATGATGAAAGCGCCGACAAGGTGGCGTCGATCCTGCAACAGGCCGCGGAGAACGGCATGGCCGTCATCCGTATCCGGCATCGTCCGTCCGACGGTCGCGCGACGCGCACCATGCGGCTGGCCGATGGCGGGCTGAGTCAGGTCGAGGAGGATGCGAACGTATGAGCGGGAACTACTATTCCATTGATTTTTGGGGCTTGCTCATTGCCCTTGGCATGGTTGCCATCGCCGCCGGCATTGCCGGAATCATGCGTTTGGGCGTCGGTGGAACATTGCTGTGGTCCGCCTGCCGGGCGCTGTTGCAGTTGTGTGCGATGGGCTTCGTCATGGAGTTCGTCATCTCTTCGAACGATCCGTGGCTGGTTGTGCTGCTCGTGCTGTTCATGCTGATCGCCGCCGTGCAGATCACATTGTCGAGAGCCAAAGGCGTGCCGAAGGGATTGGCCTGCCCGGTGTTTTTGAGTTTGGTGATCACCATGCTCATCATGATCTCTCTGGTCACCGAGCTCGTCATCCGGCCTCAGCCTTGGTACGCGCCGCAACTGGTGGTGCCGTTGACCGGCATGCTGTTGGGGAACACCGTTTCCGCCCTTGCCGTGGGACTGAGCCGTTTTTTCGAAAGCATGGATGAGCGTCGTGATGAAGTGGATACGCTGCTGGCGCTTGGCGCCACAACGTGGGAGGCGGCCCGTCCGTCGATCGTTTCCTCGATTCGTTTGGGACTGCTGCCTACCACCGCTTCGCTGGCGTCCAGCGGCATCGTGACGGTTCCGGGCATGATGGCCGGGCAGATCATTGCCGGCGGTAATCCCATTGACGCGGCGAAATACCAGTTCATGATTCTCGCGTCCATCGCCGCGCTCACCTTGCTGGCCGACGGTATCATCATGCTTATGGTGTACAGGCGCTGTTTCACTGCGGAAGACCAGTACCAGCCGGCAGCCGGTTGAGATATCACGCCGTCCCCGGTTGGGAATCTTTCGCCAGCAGATTCGGGTGCATACGCGTGGTGGTCGTTCACGCTCACTCATAGGGGCGTAAACGACCACCAATGCTTTCACCGGTAATCAACGCATACGGAATGGCGCTTTGCGAATCTTCACATGCCTGTGCATCGATTTGCCGGCATGCTTGTCATGACGCTGCTCTCCATGCTTGGCTTCCATACGGCGTTCGTGACGCTTCGCGTTTTCGGAGCGTTCGTCCTGCACCACGCGGATTTCCTTGCGATGGATGCGCTTGCCGTCCTGCTGACCGTCACGATCGCTACGTCCCTTACGTCCACCCTGGCGGTCGTCCGCGAACCGACGCTGTTCCCGCGCGTCGGCTTTGCGCCGCTTCCTGGAGGGAACGCCCTGCTTCTTGCTCTGACGGTTACCGGACTGCTTGGCTTTTCTGTCGGCATAACCACGATTGTCGGAAGATCCGTGACGCTCGCGCTCCTGCGGTTCGCCACCTTCGGCACGCTGCTGCTCATGCAGGCGCGCATACTTTTCGCGACGTCTGTCGTTACGCTTCTTCTCGTGCTCTTCACGTCGGGCCTCCTGAATCTCAGGATGCTCCCAACGTTCCTCGCGGGCGATGGCCTCACGGTTGTCGCGGTCCGCGAACTTTTTCGCGCGGCGTTCGGAACGGTTCTGCTTCGGTTTGAAACGTTCCTCGGCGACTTCGGCCTGTTTGTCGGCGCGCTCCGCACGCTCCGACTTGAACGGCTTGCCGCCCTTGTCTTTGCCGCGGTCCTTGTTGCGTCCGCCGGAACGGTTCGGACGGCCGGAACGCTCGGATTCGCCCTTGCCGTTCTTCCTACGGCGGGGATTACCCACCGGCTGCGACTGCTCAAGTGTCCATCCGAATACCGGTTCGGCCCGCTCCCCTACCAATTCCAGGACTTCCGGGGAATCATGCGTCACTTCGACCGGCTTGATCTTCAAACCGGCCTCATGCAGCATACGACGGGTCTTTCTGCGCTGGTTCGGCAGAACGATGGTCACGACGCTGCCGGAGTTGCCGGCTCGCGCGGTACGGCCGGAACGATGCAGGAACGACTTCGGATCTTCCGGTGGCTCGACCTGCACGACGAGCTCCACTCCGGAGACGTCGATGCCGCGTGCCGCCACATCGGTGGCCACCATCACATTCACGTCGCCGGAGTCGAATGCGGCGAGGTTGCGGTCACGCTGGTTCTGGCTGAGATTGCCGTGCAACTCGGCCGCCGGAATACCGTTCTTGGTAAGGTCCTTGGCCAGCTTTTGGGTCTGGAATTTGGTACGGGTGAACAGGATGCGGCGTCCCTTGCCGGACGCGAGGGTCCGCACCAGTTCGTGGCGGTCGCCCTGCGTGGTTTCGAACACGTAGTGGGTCATCTCGTCAACGACCGCGGTGGCCGAATCGACGCTGTGCACCTTCGGATCGGAAAGGAACGTGTTCACCACTTCGTCGACGCCATGGTCGAGCGTGGCGGAGAACAGCATGATCTGCGCGTCGAAGGACACCTGTCCGAGCAGTCGCTTAACCGGCGGAAGGAAGCCCATGTCGGCCATTTCGTCGGCCTCGTCGATCACGGCGACCTGCACCTGGTCCAGCGTCAACGCGCCCTGTTCGATCAGATCCTCAAGGCGGCCCGGACATGCCACGACGATATCGGCTCCGGCGCGCAGGTCTCTGATCTGCCTTGCGTAACGCACACCTCCATATACGGTGGTGGTGTTGATGCCATAGATCTGTGCGAGAGGCATCAGCACGTCATTGATCTGATTGGCGAGCTCACGGGTCGGAGCCAGCACGAGTCCGCGCGGATGCGGTACGAAATCGTCTTCACGGCGTTCCTGCGCATGGTCCTGCTTCACACGGTTGACCTCGTGGCGGAACTGGCTCATGTTCTCGAAATCATTTGCGTCCACCTCGCCGAGGCGGGCCACCAGAGGAATCGAAAACGCCAGCGTCTTACCGGAACCGGTACGGCCTCGGCCGAGAATGTCGCGGCCCGCCAACGAATCCGGCAGCGTATTGGACTGGATCGGGAAAGCCGTCTTCTTGCCATCGGCCGCCAACACGCGGACCAGCGGACCAGGAACGCCGAGTTCGGCGAAGGTCAATGGACGTTCCTCTTCCTCGCGGTTCTCATCGAAATCGGCTGCGAGGGTATCTTCTTCAAAAGCGGTATCGGGCACAGTGGCCTTTCATGTCAAACTTTACGCACGTTGCGCAAACCTGTTAACAGTAGCCCATGCCCGATACTTTTTCACACGCCCGACGCGCTACGCCGTTCAGCGGTAGTTACGTTCGATGAGGATGTCGGAAACGGTCAGATTGGCGTCGTTGACCAGGTTGAACAGCATCACCTGCGCGAGGTCCGCCGGGCTCATGAACGACTTCTGCTTTTCCTCGGATACGTAATCGTGGCTGTCGCGGTAGAACTCCGTGTCGATCCCTCCCGGATACACGCCGACCACCTTTACGCTGGACCCCTTGTAGGCGGCCTTGAGGCTCATCGTATAGCCCTTCTCACCCCACTTGGTGGCGCAGTACACGGATTCGCCGGCGTTGCCGCGGGTGGCCGCGGTGCTCATGACGTTCGCGATTTTGAGATCCCGCTCATCGTCGGCCTTCAGCGTTTCCACGCTCCACAGAATCATGCCCTTAAGTCCCTTGAGACACTTGTCGATGTCGGCGCCTTCATAGGCAACCGGCTTTTTGAAGGACGGCTGGCCCGCATTGTTGATGAGCAGGTCGATATGTCCAATCTCGCGAATCTGCTTCACGGATTCCTTGACGAACGTCTCGTCGGAGACGTCGCCGACGAAAGCCTTGTAATCTCCGGAATCGAACATCTGCTCCAGTTCGGCCTGTCGCTGCGCGTTGAAATCAATTCCGGCCACGAACCATCCCTTGTCGACCAGTTGGCGCGCCAGCTCGAATCCGAGACCAAGTGCGGAACCTGTCACGATGGCGATTTTCTTACCTGCTGCAGTGCTCATATTAACTCCCTGGTGTTGTCTGCGTTGTCCAACGCCTTAATCATAAATCCTCAACCTCACTTGAAGTCAAACGATTGACGCGTGTTTCCGCAGCAAATCATGGGTCTTCCACACGACCTGCCCTATATGGTGCAGACCGGCAGGACGGCTCACCTGCATCCATTGACGTTCGTACACGCGCATCCACCCTTCCAGCTCATCGGCCAGCGCACGCCAGTCACCCCCATCCGATCGGCCGGCCAGACACACGCCGACCTGATTGATGATCATCTGCCCGCGCAAAGCCGTGGCCAGCACCGACGGCCAGTCGTCGTCCTGCCCGACCGCGACGATCGGAGAAAGCTGCAACGCGCACAGTTTGAGCTGCTCGTTCATGGCGGAGCAGGAATCCGGTATTTCACGAAGTGTTTCACGCAGAGAATCGCCGTCGAATCCTTCACCATCGGAGGCCCGCAGACATTCGTCAAGCGCATTCCAACTGAAGCAGACCGCCTGCGACGCCGTTCGCAGCAACTGCGCAGTCGTTCCCGTGCGATCCGAGTATTCCAATAGCGAGATGCGCACGAGTATACGTGTCTCGTCGGCGTAGGCGTTCGGCTTCCATGCGCAGTGGGC
>CAVBVU010000085.1:0-7379 GCA_963598975.1 Anaerovoracaceae bacterium | reverse complement strand
ATCCGGCATTCGCCTCCGCCGATTCCAGCGGAGCTTTCCACGCGTCTCCCACCACCGCGTTTTCGAAATCGCGGGCATGCTCGCCCACGAAGTAGCCTTCCGGAAGCGGCACGTCAATCGAGAACAACGTTTCGCAATCGCCATCGGATGCAAGAAGATTCTCCGGTTCGCGCGCAACCGACACGATGCCGTTCATCGAATCATGGACCTCATTCCAGAAATTCGACGGCTTCTCCTTTTTTACGCCCGACAGTACGCGCGGATCGCGGCTCATGTCGTTCAACGTACTGTAGGTGAGCAACGCCTCGTGACGGGCTCGAGTCAACGCCACATACACGAGTCGGCGTTCATCGGCATGCAATCGGCTGCCGTATTCCTCACGTTGCGTCAGATACAAGGCAGAGGAATCGACGCCTTCCATTTCGGCGATTTGCGCGGAACGCAGGGTTCCATACACTTCGTCGTCGATGACTTCCGCATCATCCAGGATTTCCAGCGTCTCGGCCGGATTCACACCGACCAGCGCATCATGCGGGAAACGCGGCAGGATATCCGCATCGACACGCACGGGAACCGGTACCGCGGCCGGATCGTCAAGCCAGGTTTTGGCGGTCTGGAAATATTCCGGAGGTATCCATTCGCCGTTGTTCAACCCGTTGAGATGGTCCTCATCAAGATCGACCGTCAGGTTGTCGCCCTGATTGGATGGGAACGTGCCCTTCCTCATTTCCACCATGGCCACCGCATCCCATTCGAGACCCTTCGACTGGTGCACGGTCATCAGCACCACATCCACAGGGGTATCGGGGGCGACGGCGTTCTCTTCGGACGCGTCGCGCAGCGAATCCACCCAAGACATGAACGCGCGCAGACTCGGAGCGCCTTGTGCCGCGATCTCCTTCAGATAGGTGTCGACGAGTTTCATCATGGAGTCGATCGGCGATTTGGCGAGCGCGGTATTGGGCTGGCTTTCCGGATTGCACATGCGTTCGGCGAGTGGCAGATCGATGTCGAGGTTCAACGCTTTGACGGCCGTCTGGACTATTTCCGTCAGCGGATGGCCGTATACGGCTTGCGTTTGGCGTAGGGTCTGCGCGGCGTTCAGCACGGCCCTGCGTCCTTCGTCGCTGAGTTTGCCGTCGATGAGTTTCGGCAGATCCTCACGCAGCATGACGTCGATCAGAAAGACCGCGTTGGGTACCTGGTCGCGGTATTCGCGCACGATGGCGCGGATTTCGGAGTCGTCCATCGCTTTGCCGGATTGTTCCGGAATGATGCCTGCCGTCACCAGCGCACGGTAGCGTTGCGCGGCGTTCACACGTTCCGCGATGTCCGCGAGCGCCTGCAGGTCGTCCGCTTTGACACCGAATCGTGGTGTTGCGAGCAACCGCATCAACGATTTGCTGTCGGTGTGGTCGCAGATGACGTACAGCAGGGCGAGGATGTCCTGTATTTCCGGTCGTTCCAGCAGTGCGGCCTGTCCGACCGTCAGTACGGTCAGTCCGGCTTGCTGCAGCGCGTTTTCGTATTCCGGCATGGTTGATTTGGAACGGAACAGCACTGCCACATGCGGTCGGTTGTCTTTCGTGCCGTTCGCCTGCTGTTCTTTGGATGGTGTGTGCAATGCGATGGCGTGTTTGACGAAGCGTACGACCGCGTCGATTTCTTGGCCTCGCGTGGTGTAACCGAGTACGCCGATCGTTCCTTCGGATGCGGTTTCGATGTTCGAGAGCGCGGGAACGTCCACTTCGCGCATGAGCGAGCTGCTGCGGCGTCTCGCCGGTAGGCGCAGCGGTTTGGTGAGGTTGTTCGCGGCTTCGAGCACCAGTCGCGAGTTTCGTCTGGTGACGCTTAGGGCGAACGGCTTGTCGGTCTGGCTCATGCCGAAGTCGTGCTGCAGCATGCGGAATGCTCCGGGGCTGGCGCCTCGCCATGCGTAGATCGATTGGAACGGGTCACCTACCGCGTTGACCGCCGACCTTCGTGCGGAGTCCACGTGGAAAAGGGCCGTCAGCAGCGCCGCCTGCGTGGTGGACGTGTCCTGGTATTCGTCGAGCAGCACGTGCGTGTAACGTTTGCGGTAGGTGGCGCCGATTGACGGGAATCGCGTGACCAGCTGGAATGCAGCTATGGTGAAATCGCTGAATTCCGCCATATTGTTGGCGCGTTTTTCCGCGTTGTAATCGGCGACGAGGTTCAGGAGCAGGTCGCGTTTGCGGGCCACCTTCGATAATTGGTTGGCGTTGTAGACGCACAGGGCGCGGCATTCCTCACGATATTGGCGCTCCCGCGCTTCGAAGTCCTCGTCGGATTCCTTTTTCTTTCTCTTCGTGAGTTTTGGTGCGGGCTTGTCGTCGGGAATCTCGTCGCCTTCCAGCGCTTTGTCCACTTGCGCCACGAACGCCTCATCCCATGCGCGTACTCGTTCCACGGCCTCGTCGAAACTGGTGCAGCCGCCGCCGATCATGGCTCCCGAGATTGCGTTCGACAGCTTGTACACTTTGCCTGCGAGCGTGCTGAAGGCCTGCAAGTCTCCGTCGAAGCCCATAATCTCATCCATATGCTTGTCGAGCACGGTATGAATCAGCTGCATCGCGCCCGCTTCGCTCAACGGCTGGGTGTTCTGGTCGAAGCCAACGAGCAGACCGTACTGGCGCACGATGGTTTGGAAGAAAGCGTCGTAGGTGGAGATCTCCGGCTTGAGGAACATGGCGGCATGTCCTTTTTGATTGTTCACGACGGCCGCTGAGACTCGCGAAAGCAGTTCGGACGCGGCTTTGCGTGTGAAGGTGAGGCCCAGAATCTTTTCCGGAGAGATGCCTTGTTCGATCAGATTGATGATTCGCCTGGTCATGGTATAGGTCTTGCCGGATCCCGCGCCCGCCACCACTACGACGTCGGCGTACGACGGCGCCTGGATGACGGCCGCCTGTTCGGGGCTGTCGGTGAACTTGCTCATGCCGCCCTCCTTTCGAAAACGGTGTTCTGCTCTTCGGCGCAGGCCGGGCATATGGCCTGGTATTTGCAGTGTTCCTTGTGTTCTTTGGTTGGTCTTGCGTGGATTTCTCCGGCCCTGCTTGCAGCGGCCGTATAGAAGATGCGGGCGATCATGGTCAACGACCACACCGCCATGGTCGGACGCAATCCCAGGAACTGCCGCCAATGCTCATCGCTGACGCGCGACGGCTTTTCGGCATCATCAAGATCGTCTCTGAAGATCTTGTCGAGACCCGTGACGTAGCTTCGCACCACGAAATCACCCGCGTTGAGGCTTTTCCCGGAGAACAGCGCCTGCTGATGATATGATTCATCGCCTTGCGTTCCCCGCTGCGCCGGCGCGGATTCCACGCCCACATGGAACAATGCGCTTTGCGCGATGTTCGGCATGGCCGCGATCGCTTGCGTTCCATGTTTTCCGCCGCCTTCGGGGAAGGCGAGGCCAAGCTGGTAGCATACGAGCTGCAAATCGCTAAACTGCTGTTCCGCAACCGGCTTTTTTCCGGTTTTGTAGTCGATGAGCCTCACATGCTCCTCGCCATTGGGCATACGGCGGTGTTCCAAACGGTCGATTCGTCCCGATAGGCGTATCGTGAGCCGTTCGCTCATGCCGGTTTCTGGCCATCCTCCCACAAGGAGGCCCATGATATCGATGAGCTCGCCACGCTGGATCGGACTGATGCCGTCGATGGCGTTATAGGCGGCGAGAATGTCGTCGAAATCGAACTTCGCCGTGAATTTCAACTCGGCTTCGGCGCTTTCCAACGTTCCGACCGTGAATTTGTCATTGTTGTTCGCCGGATATCCGGTTCGGTTCGACGTCACGAAATACGTGGCAGCATTACGCAATGTTTCGGCCGCTTCCTTGTCTTTCTTCAAAGCGGCATACCGCTGCGCCGGATCCGCTATGGCCTGCAGATCGTCACGCTGCCGGCCGTATTCATCCAACATCCATTGCGTGACCGTCTCGATGTTCTCCACGTCGCTGATATTCGTATGGGCGTCCGGCAGATCAAGCCCTTCTTCGCTGACTTTCTGCAGCACATCGTGGATGACGGAGCCGAAGCTCGCGGCCGCACTACTCGTCTGCGGTCCCGCGAAACGATTCTCCAACATCCAGCACACCGGGCAACCCCACAGCTTGTCGACCGCGGACGGCGACACGGTGACCACGTTTTCACTGTTTTCATGACGGGAGTCATCGGCAGTATCGCGCATCGGCTCTTCAGCGACGGCACAACCATGCCGTTTCGCAAACGGCCAGTATTCCGGATCGGCGGCTTTGATTCCCTTGGACGCCAGCAGGGCCAACGCGTCGGCGGCATCCCGCGCCTTGGCCGAATCAGCCGGTTCGCAGGCAAGAACGCTTCTCGCCGCCGCGATCAGGCCGCGCGGGTCGGTGTCAAGACCGCCGAAATCATCGACACCGCCGACCACCGCATATTCGCGGGTCTCCGGATCGGCGTCGCGCTCGCGGGAGAATCGTTCCGGCAGATAGCCGTACAGAAAATCGGAAGGGACGGTATCGTCATTCAGGACGGCGCTCAACACCACGCGTTCGTCGGCGCGGGTCAACGCCACCAGGAAGCTCTTCTGCTCGGATGCGAGCACCGCCTCCAATTGCACGTCCTTGCGACCTGCCGACGTAACGACATCATCGCTCAACCGTCCGTGCAACATCACGTCCGCAAGGCTTTCCCCGCCGAACAACGTGTTGCGTGGCGTCAGATTCGGCCACTGCCCCTGCTGTACGGATGGCATGAACACGAGGCTCCAATGTCGTCCCGCGGCGCCTGCCGGAGTGGTGAGCGTGACCGCTTGGTCGATCGGCGCGGTATGGGCCAGCGAATCGGCTTCGATGGCGAGCGAACGGACCTGTTCCATGAACGCGCCGATGGTATGCGCGGCCATCATGCCGTTCGAATCGTCGCCCGATGCGTAGCTGAACAGGCGCATAGCGGCGTCGAGACGGTCGTTCGCGGCACGTCCGGCTGCGGAACGCTCCAAAGACGTTCGTTGCCAGACCTGGGCCTTGCCGCACGCCTTCCACGCGCAGTCAAGCACATACTGCGGTTCGCGGGACGTGAGTCTGGACTCCGCCTCAACGGTTTTGCTCAATACCTTCCACAGGCCTGCGAATGCTTTGAACTGCGGATCGTTTCCCATCACGGATGCGATGGCGTCGAGCACACGTGCCGAATTCCCATCCAGAAGCAGCACATACAGCGCACCTATGTTGAATTGAGCATCATCCGATTCGCCGCCGAGAGAATCGCCATCAAGCGAACGTACCACTTCACAGCCATCAGATGCCTCCGACGTACGAGAAGCCCGGAAATTCGCCACATAGTCGTTCCAGTCGGCAATCAGACGCGGCAGCAACGCATCGACGGCATCATCCGACAACGCAACGTCATCGTCATCGGATCGCAGGACCCCGGCAAGCGAGCCCAACGCGTTCATCGCCGACTCTATCGTAGACAGTCTCGCCGGGCGCTCATCGCAGCCGACCGTGATCAGCGGCGAATCCATGATCAGCGCGACACGAGAGCGTACATACGCGCCCGCCGCGGCAAGGTCCATCTTCGATGCCGCAATCGTCTGCTGGCGCAATTGCGACAATTCAATCAGCGCGAACAGACCTTGCACGAACGATTCGTCCTTCAGCGGTCGGGTCACGCTCGAATAACGCACCGGCACACCGTCCGCGCGAAGCCGTTCGCCGAACGTGCGCGCGGTGGAATTGTCATGCGCGATCAACACCATATCGTTCCATTCACGGCTGCGACGCAAGTGCTCGGTCTTGATTTTCCACACCACATCGTCCAGCTCTTCGGACACGCTTCGATACAGCGCGGTTTCCACGCTACCGTCGCATGATGGGATATCGTCGGCGGAACCGATGGGCAGCGAGCCGGGCAACATCGGCATTTTGCCGGGACGTTTCGAAATCGCCTCATCCGTCGCTTCCGTACTGGCGATCGATAGGCTCACTCTGGTCGCAGCCAATGTACGATACGAGATTCGGTCTTCTGCCGTGTCGAAACGTTCCAGCCGCGCGCCCAATCGCGATTGCGCGGCATTGAACAGGTATTCCGGATACGATCCGCGGAACGTCTGCACGGATTCGTCCGGATTGCCCACGAGCAGCAACCGCACTCCCCTGTCATGCAGGGCCGCGAGCATGTCGAATCCCGCAAGCGTGACGTCCTGGAAATCGTCGACGATCAACAGTTTCGGCAGATCCTCGGCATATGCCTCGCCTACCGACGAGACCGCGTCCACCATGAGCTGCGACGCGTCAAGGCGGTATTCGCCGGGATAGGCCGCGCGAATCGCCTCCTCATATTCGGCGCGAAGCACGAAAGCGAGACGCCATTGGGTGCGCAGACGCTCATGGTTCTCGTCGAGGGTGCCGTCCACGCTGGCGGCCTTGGCTATCAGCTTCTCCTCGTATTCGGGTTTCGCACCGATTTCGTTCATTCGGGCGAGCATGTCTCGCAATTGGTCGGCGAAAGCGTCGATGGAATCGTCGACCAGCATTCCCGACCATTGCGCCACCGCGAAATATGTGCGCAGCAGATCACAGGTGCCGCAGTCGTCCCCTCGATTCACATGCTCCACATGAGCGGCAAGCACTCGGCGGATGATCATATCCTGCTCGGCGCCGTTGAGCAGCTTCGGCAACGGAAGTCCCGCACGGGAGCGCACGGCCGTGACGATACGGAACGCCACCGCCGGCAGCGTGGTCACCGGACGTGCCTGCGAGACCGCGGACAGTTCGCGGATCACACGGTCACCCAGATCGTCGGCCATCTGTCGTCCCTGCACCGTCATCACCGCGGACGTGTCGCCGTAACGCCTCATGGCGTCGATCAACGTATTCAGCGCGAAATCCGTCTTGCCACAGCGGGGCGCCCCCGCAACCAGCGTGACCTCCGCAAGATCATCCAATTTCATCATGCCTCCCAAGACTACTCGGCGAACAACCGCCCTTCCAGGCATCCACCGGACAAATCGCAGATGGTCTGACGGAAACCCGCGACCATGCCAAACTCAACAAAACAAGGATTGGGAGCATGAATCCCAAAAATCATGACACACAACTCCGGAAATACACGCCTATCTCGGGGTTGTGCGCACCAAAATCCGCCAGTACAGCTCACCCAGGCAGGCGAACATCACGATCCTTCGGGCATCAATCGCCGCAACCTATCGAAGCAGCCAATCGCCGTGACGAATCCACATATGCCGTTGAATACCGCATGATGCAAACCGCTCGTTTCGCCATGAGCACAACCTTCATAAACGGTTATGCTAGGTCTAATCCCTTGTTCGCGACGACGCGGACAATCACGCATCCCGCATTCATCTTTCCTTCG
>CAVBVU010000084.1:0-7409 GCA_963598975.1 Anaerovoracaceae bacterium | reverse complement strand
CTCGCATGGCGTGTCGTGCCCACCAATCCCGACGGATTGGGATTGCAGGCACTGGCCAGCATGCCATCGTTCAAGACCTTGGTCGTGGCTGATCCGGAAGGCCAGCTTGCGGGCATCGAGCTGGACCGCAAGACCTTCCGCATCCGCAAGCGCGTCGAGCATGAGGTGGGCATCTATTTCGCATCCCTGTCCGCGCGGACCATCACTTACAAGGGCATGCTCACCACCATGCAGCTCAAGCCTTTCTTCTTGGACCTGTCTGATGAACGCATGAAGGTCAAGATCGCCATCGTGCACTCGCGCTTCTCCACGAACACCTTCCCGAGCTGGCCGTTGGCGCAGCCGTTCCGTCAACTGGCCCACAACGGCGAAATCAACACCATCCAAGGCAACCGCAACTGGCTCTCCGCACGTGAGGGACGCCTGAGCTCCGAACTGCTCGGCGAATTCGAGCCGCTGCTGCCGATCGCCACCCCGGGATATTCCGATTCGGGTACCTTCGACGAATGCCTCGAACTGCTGCATCTCGCAGGACGCTCCATGCCGCACGCCATTTCCATGATGCTGCCGCCGGCATGGGAGAAGAACGACCAGCTCGACCCCGACGTCAAGGCATTCTACGAGTACAACAACACGCTGATCGAGCCGTGGGACGGCCCCGCGCACATCATCTTCACCGATGGAACCCAGGTCGGTGCGTTGCTTGACCGTAACGGTTTCCGTCCGGGACGCTGGCAGCTTACTGACGACGGCTACATCGTGCTCGCGTCCGAAACCGGCGTGCTGCCGGAAGTGTCCGACGAACATATCGTGTCCAAGGGCCGTCTCGAGCCTGGCAAGATGTTCCTTGTTGACACCAACGAGGGTCGCATCGTTTCCGATGAGGAGATCAAGAAGAATCTTGCGTCCCAGCATCCGTACCGTCAGTGGGTGGAAGGCAACTCCATCGAGTTGAGCGAACTACCCAAGCGCGAGCATGTCAATCATTCCGGCCAGTCCGTGCAGCGTCGTCAGCGCGCGTTCGGCTACACCGAGGAAGACCTGAAGCTACTGCTCGCACCGATGGCCAACACCGGTAAGGAACCGCTCGGCTCCATGGGCAACGATGCGCCGATGGCGGCATTGTCCGGCAAGAGCCGCATGCTGTTCGACTACTTCACCCAGAAGTTCGCACAGGTCACCAATCCTCCGCTGGATTGGGAACGCGAGAAGATCGTGACCTGCCTTGAATCCGCTATCGGCCCGGAGCCGAACCTCCTGTCCGATTCGGAACTGCACGCCAAGAAGATTCTCATCCCGCTTCCCGTGGTCAATTCCGACGAGATGGCCCAGCTCAAGCGCCTCGACCGAGCCAAGGCACTCGGTGGCTATTACAAGCCGTTTGTGGTCAAAGGCCTCTATCAGGTGGCCGGCGGCGGAAAGGCCCTCAAGGAGCGTCTGAGCGAAATCTTCGAAGAGATCGACGAAGCGATCGCGAGCGGATGCAACTTCCTGGTGCTTTCCGACCGTGACTCCAACTACGCCTGGGGTCCGATTCCGTCCCTGCTGCTCACCTCCGCGGTGCAGCACCACCTGCTGCGCACTCATACGCGTACGCAGATTTCCATGGTGGTCGAGGCCGGCGATGTGCGTGAGATCCATCACGTGGCACTGCTGATCGCCTACGGAGCCGCGGCCGTGAACCCGTACCTCGCCTTCGAATCCGTCGAAGACCTGGCGCATAAGAATTATCTCAAGGTCGATGGCGAAACCGCCGTGAAGAACCTGACCAACGCGCTCTCCACCGGCGTGCTCAAAATCATGGCCAAGATGGGTGTTTCCACGATCATGAGCTATCGCGGCGCTCAGCTGTTCGAGGCCATCGGCCTGAACAAGGACGTCATCGACGAGTACTTCACCGGAACGACCTCCCGTGTGGGAGGCATCGGCCTTGATGAGATCGCAGAGGAAGTGGCCATCCGCCACCGCGTGGCGTATCCGACCCAGTGGACCGCGCGCCCGCACCGCAACCTGCGTACCGGTGGTGAGTACAAGTGGCGTCGTACCGGCGAGGACCATCTCAACGATCCGGAAGCCATCTTCCTGCTGCAGCAGTCGACCCAGCGCGGCGACTATGACATGTTCAAGAAGTATTCGAACCACATCAATGACACATCCAACCGTCTGATGACGCTGCGTGGCCTGATGAAGTTCAAGTCCGATCGCAAGCCGATCGATATCAGCGAAGTCGAGCCGGCCAGCGAGATCGTCAAGCGTTTCTCCACCGGTGCAATGAGCTACGGCTCCATTTCCCAGGAAGCGCACGAAACCCTCGCCATCGCCATGAACACCATCGGAGCGCGCTCCAATTCCGGCGAAGGCGGCGAGTCCGAAGACCGTATCAACGATCCTCTGCGCTACAGCAAGATCAAGCAGATCGCATCGGCTCGTTTCGGCGTGACCAGCGATTATCTCGTGCACGCCACCGATCTGCAGATCAAGTTGGCCCAAGGCGCCAAGCCGGGTGAAGGCGGCCATCTGCCGGGAGCCAAGGTTCCGCCGTGGATCGCCAAGGTGCGCCACGCCACCCCTGGTGTGGAACTCATCTCCCCGCCGCCGCACCACGACATCTACTCCATCGAGGATCTCAAGCAGCTGATCAACGATGCGAAGATGGCCAATCCGAAGGCCCGCATCCACGTCAAGCTCGTTTCCGAGTTCGGTGTCGGCACCATCGCGGCGGGTGTGGCCAAGTGCCATGCCGATGTCGTGCTGATCTCCGGATACGACGGCGGCACCGGTGCGGCTCCGCTCAACGCGATCAAGCATGCCGGCACTCCATGGGAGATCGGTCTGTCCGAAACCCAGCAGACGCTGGTGCTCAACGGACTGCGTTCCCGCATTACGGTGCAGTGCGACGGTGAGCTCAAGACCGGACGAGACGTCGTGGTCGCGGCCCTGCTCGGAGCCGAGGAATTCGGCTTCGCCACAGCGGCCCTGATCGTTGAAGGCTGCGTCATGATGCGCGCCTGCCAGAAGAACACCTGCCCGCAGGGCATCGCAACCCAAGATCCGGAACTGCGCGCCCGATTCAAGGGCAAGCCGGAACATGTGGTCAACTTCTTCATGTTCATCGCCGAAGAGGTTCGCGAACTGCTCGCACAGCTCGGTTTCCGTACCCTGGAAGAGGCCGTCGGCCATGTCGAATGCCTTGACCAGAACGAAGCCATCAAGCGCTGGAAGTCCGATGGAATCGATCTGAGCAACGTGCTGATGCAACCGGGCCCGGTTCCCGGAACCATTCTGCATCAGACCATCGAGCAGAACCATGAGCTCGACAAGGCTCTTGACAACAAGCTCATCGAACTGGCCCAGCCCGCTCTTGACAACAAGGAACCGGTGCGCATCGACATGCCGATCCGCAATGTCTACCGCACGTTGGGAACCATGGTCGGATACGAAATCACCAAGCGCTACGGTGAGGAAGGTCTGCCGGACGACACCATCGACATGACGTTCCACGGTGCCGGCGGCCAGTCCATCGGCGCGTTCATTCCGCGTGGCGAGACCATCCGCGTATACGGCGAGGTCAACGATTACGCAGGCAAGGGCCTTTCCGGCGGACGCATGGTCGTTCGCGCGGAGAACGATGTCACCTTCGATCCTCATGAGAACGTGATCGCAGGAAACGTCACCGGCTTCGGCGCGACTTCCGGACAGATGTTCGTCGCCGGACGCGCGGGCGAGCGTTTCGGCGTCCGTAACGGCGGAGCCACCCTCGTGGTGGAGGGCGTGGGCGACCATGGCTGCGAATACATGACCGGCGGTACCGTGGTGATTCTCGGACCTACCGGACGCAACCTGGGCGCAGGCTTCTCCGGAGGCAACGTGTATGTGCTTGACCTTGATATGAAGCAGGTCAATCCGGCCGCGGCCAACAGCGGAGCGCTGCTGTTCGAATCCTTGGATGAGGACACGAACGAACTGGTGCGCGGACTCGTCAAGCAGCATGCAGAGGAGACCGGTTCCGCATTCGCTCAAGGACTGCTTGACGACTGGGAGAACAGCGCCAAGCGATTCACCCATATCGTTCCGAAGCACTTCCTCGCCATGCAAAAGGCGATGAAGGAAGCCGAAGAGAAGAACATAGATTTCAATACGCCCGGCGTCTGGGAACAGGTGTACGAGCAGGTTATGGAAGGAGCGCGCTGACATGGGAGATCCTCGTGGATTCCTGAAGGTCCGTACCCGTCGCGAACTAGCCGAACGCCCCATTGAGGAGCGCATCAAGGACTGGTTTGATGTCCACGCCGAATCCGGCCTGCAGCCGTGGACCACCGAACAGGCGTCCCGCTGCATGGATTGTGGCACGCCGTTCTGTATGAGCGGCTGTCCTCTCGGCAACATCATTCCGGATTTCAATGATCTGGTTCGCCAAGAACGGTGGGAGGACGCGTACAACCGTCTGTCCGAAACCAACAACTTCCCTGAGTTCACCGGACGCATCTGCCCGGCGTTGTGTGAGGCGGCCTGCGTGCTCGGAATTCACCAGCCGGCGACGATGGTGCAGAACGATGAACGTACGATTATCGACCAAGCCTGGGATTTTGACTATGTCAAGCCGCTTCCTCCGCAGCGTCTGACCGATCAGACCGTTGCGGTGGTCGGTTCGGGCCCGTCCGGTCTGGCCTGCGCTCAGCAGCTCACACGAGCCGGCCACACCGTGGTCGTGTACGAGCGTGACGATGCCATCGGTGGTCTGTTGCGTTACGGCATTCCGAACTTCAAGCTTGACAAGCGACTCATCGATCGCAGAGTGGAGCAGATGGAAGCGGAAGGCACCGTGTTCCGTACCGGCGTCGAGATTGGCAAGGACATCTCCTGGGACGATTTGCGTTCCCGTTACGACGCCGTGGTGGTGGCCATCGGCTCCACCGTGCCGCGTGACATGAACATTCCGGGCCGTGAGCTGAAGGGCATTCATTTCGCGATGGAGTTCCTGCCTGACGCCACGCGCCGCGTGTATGGTGTCAAGCCGGTGAACGACATTACCGCCGAAGACAAGCATGTGGTGATCATCGGCGGTGGCGACACCGGTTCCGACTGCCTTGGTACATCCATCCGCCAGGGCGCGAAAGATGTTACCGTGCTGCAGATTATGCCGCAGGAGCCGGTTGAACGCCCGGACAACCAGCCGTGGCCGACTTTCGCGCGACTGTACAAGGAGACCACGTCCATGAAGGAAGGCGGAGAGTATGTGTACAACACGGATTCCGTCAACTTCGTAGGCTCCGAGGAAGACCAGAACAAGGTGAAGGTGGAGGATTCCGCCGCGACCGAAGGTTTCGTGGCGGATGAAAACGGTCATGTCACCGGTTTGAAGGTGGTGAGCGTGGCTCCGGGCGAGAACGGACCGTTCACTCGCCAAACGGGCACTGAGCGCGTGATTCCGGCCGATTTGGTGCTCATCTCCGTAGGCTTCCTGCATCCGGACACCACCACGCTCGTGGATCAGTTGCCAGTTGATCTCGATGGCCGTGGCAATGTGGCGCGCAACGACAAGTTCGCTACATCCCAGGATGGCGTTTTCGCCTGTGGCGACGCCGGTCGTGGCCAGAGCCTCGTGGTGTGGGCCATTTCCGAAGGACGCTCCTGCGCGGCCGCCGTGGACGAGTACCTCACCGGTTCCACCGAACTGCCGGCGCCGATCGTCGCGTCCAAGCGTCCGATGGTGCTGCCCCGCTAAATGGAGCGTGTGCGCCAATCGTAAGAGACAAGCGCTAAAGCGGCTTCCCGGATCGTAGGGGAAGCCGCTTTTCATATAACACAAGGTGTGATGCGAAGAAAAGTCGGCCATTCGACGTGCGCAAGGCGGGAAAAACGGATGGCGTGGGGTAAAGTGGCATGCAGTAACACGTAACAAAGGAGTGCACAATGCCTAACCGTGCAGAGCGTCGAGCCCAAGCCAAGCAGAATCGCAGGGGAGTGCCGCAGCAGTACGATCAGACCCGTGGCCGTGGACGTTCCGGCATGCTGGACGAATATCAGCTGCAGGAGAAGTCCCGCCGTCTTCAGGAGGGCACCGACGGCCCGTGGAAGCCGAGCGGCGGCACGGTCGAAAGCGTGGAAAGCACGATGACCACGAATCCCAACTATTCCAATCCCAAGATGTTCAAGGCTCCTCATTCGGTTCGTCAGTGGTTCCGCGTTGTGAGTTGGGTGCTCATCGCGATCTCCGCGATTGCCTTCTTCGTGATCATGTGGCTGCCGCAGCATCCGATGTGGCTCATCGCCACCGTCTGCGGCGTCTTTGTGGTTGGCGTATTGAGCCTGTTCTTCACCGCCGGCAATCCGAGCCACAATCCGAATCTCGACCAGAACGGCACTGCCGTCTGACGAAAGCTCACGGCAAAAACTTTTCCCGACGTGGAAACATTGGAATAAACGCGCGATTATTGTGACACGAACGCAATAATCGCGCGTTTTCGCGTTGAGGTGTCCTAAAGTGGAACACGGAAACGACTACCTGACTCGAAGAGGAGAATGCGGATATGAAGGTTGACATCCTTTCCCGAGAATACCCACCGAAAGTGTACGGCGGCGCAGGCGTGCATGCGGAGGAGCTTTCCAAAGTGCTGGCCGAACGAGTGGACGTTACCGTGCGTGCGTTCGACGGCCCCCGTGAACCGTCGGATATTCCTGAGATCCCGGGCGATGATCCCAAGGGCTCGCTTAAGGTCGTCGGATACGACGTTCCTCAGGAGCTTAAGGACGCCAATGGAGCGTTGAAGACCTTCGGCGTCGATCTGCAGATAGCCAACGACGTCGATGCCGACATCATCCACGCACATACTTGGTATGCATGCTTGGCCGGTTACCTCGCCAAGATGCTGCACGGAACTCCGCTGGTCATCACCGCCCATTCACTCGAACCGTTCCGCCCGTGGAAGCGCGAGCAGCTTGGTGGCGGATACAACCTGAGCTCCTGGGCCGAGAAGGATGCCTACGAGCATGCCGACCGCGTGATCGCAGTGTCCGCGGGCATGCGTGAGGACATCCTCGCAGCCTATCCGAATCTCGATCCGGACAAGGTGGTCGTGGTGCATAACGGCATCACTATGAGCCAATTCGAAACGCCTGCCGAGGATGATGAAGGCTGGAAGGTGTTCGAGCGCTACAACATCGACCGCAGCAAGCCGACGTTGCTGTTCGTCGGACGCATCACACGGCAAAAGGGTCTGCCGTATCTGCTCAAGGCACTGCATTTCGTCGATCCGGGCGTTCAAATCGTGCTGTGCGCGGGCGCTCCGGACACTCCGGAAATCATGGAGGAGGTCAAGACCGCCTTCGCCAAGCTCGACGAGGAACGCGGCAATGTGATCTGGATCGAGGAGATGCTTCCGAAGCCGGAATTGAACGCTCTTGAACAT
>CAVBVU010000083.1:0-7478 GCA_963598975.1 Anaerovoracaceae bacterium | reverse complement strand
CGCAATCAGAACGCAAGCCAACGCCAGCAACCCGTCAGCACGACATCAGCAACCCGCCAGCAACCCGCAAGCACGACGCCACAATCATGCAGCGGCACGCGACTTGTCCTGCAAATCGCCGAAGACCGGCGTGGCCAGGCCGAAGCCGCCACACACTTCGAGAATCTGCCCGGTGGTGAATCGCGATTCATCGGAAGCGAAGTAGAGCACCGCATTGGCGATCTCTTCCGGCGTGGCCATGCGGCGAATCGGCGTATGACGCAGGAAGAACTCACGGAACTCGTCATTCAGTGCGTTCTGCACCGCATCCGTGGCGGTCATGCCCGGAAGCACGGCGTTGCACCGAATGTTCTTACGCGCCTCATGCACCGCAATCAGCTTGGTCAGATAGTTGATGGCCGCCTTCGACGTGCCGTATCCAATCTGCGAGATGTCCGGCACGGCACCGCCAATCGACGAAATATTGACGATGCTGCCCGCCCCCTGCTCGGCCATATGCTTCAACGCGGCCTGCGACGTGATGAACACGGATTTCAGATTGATGTTCACCGTATTGATGAACTCCTGCGGGTCGGTATGCTCGATATCCAGGTCCTTGGCAGGATTGGACGTGCCGAAGTTGTTCACGAGCACATCGATGCGCCCTTCGTCGGCCACTACCGTCTCCACCGCGGACACGTAGGTCTCGTCTTCGGAAGCATCATTATATACGAATCGCACTTCGCCCGGCAGTCCCAGATCTGCCAGCTCGCCGATTTTCTCCTGCGCGCGCTCCGCATTGCGGGCGGCCATATACACGGTCGCCCCTTCCTCGGCAAAACGCCTCACAATCGCATAACCGATGCCTCGCGTCGAAGCGGTGACCATGGCGACTTTCCCCGCCAAACGTCCCTCACGTTCAGCATGTTCCGTATGTCCAGCATGTTCAGTCATGTGCAGACCTCCTTTGAAATTCACCGTTTTACAGCGTCACCATAGCACCCTCATCCGCCGCTTTCTTAACGGCGTTAAACACTTCCAGCGATTTGATGGCGTCTTCCGGCATGACGATCGGCCCGACCTCACCGCACAGCACCTTCAGATAGTGCACCAACTGAAGACGGTACGGCAATCCCTCCTTCACGCCCTGAATCTCGCAAGTGAGCGGCTTCGTCCAGTCACTCACGCCATCCTGGTAGATGAAGAGCTGCAATCTCGACAGGGACAACGATCCCTTGGTGCCCATGATGAAGTACGCATCGGTATCGAACGGCGCAAAGAACGGGTTCTCACGTGCGGTCGCCTCCTAATTCCACGGGCTGATCGCCGCGTCGGAAAGCATGATCGAGCCAAGCATGCCGGATTCGATGATTTCCCGGGCACGCTGCACCTTCGGATTATGCCGACGATGCTACCCTACCAATAGAAGAGAGCGCGCCGACGAGCATTGTTCCGGCGATCGTTCTCGATTGATATGCGATTACGCTTTTCTCGACGCTACAATCGTCATCAATCCGCCCGGAGGCCCGCCGAAAGCCAGGTGATCGAACGTGGTTCCCTCGTGGAATGCTTCGACGACGGCGTTGCGATGGCATTAGAGCTCAATGCGGAGGACTGGCCGCACATCACCATGACGGAAATCTGGAGGCAGCCGCACGCCCGACGGATCGGTCCGCATCCGCTTCACCCGCCATCGCTGCACGCCGCTTTACGCCATAAAACCGTAATTATCGACGCCGACTTCCATCCACTCGTGCACAGGTCTTGCCGGTATCGAACCGTAGTAATTCCGGAATTTCCAACTTTCACCCGCCCGCGTACAAGTCTTGCGCAAACTTCATAAAAGGGCTCGCCTTCATAAAAGGGCTCGCCTTCATAAAAGGGCTCGCCCCATCAACCAAGACACGCACCGAAACCAAGACACGCACCGAAACCAAGACACGCACCGACAAATGTCTCTTTCCCTTCGACGCAATATCGCTATCAATTGGAGAAAAATTCATCTTCTTCAATTGACAGAAATGAGAGTCCACTCATGAAGCAATATCAGCAGGTCTGCCAACATATCGGCGTGTTGTCCCTTTCCATGCTGCTCACGTCGTATCTGACGGTTTCCGGCACCCTGCCCTACCTGATTGAGGAATTTCCAGACAGATCACGCGCATCCGTGGAGATGCTGATTTCCGTTCCGTCCATTCCGGCGTTGATCATGCTCATCATCACGCCGTTCATCACTCGGAAACTTTCCGAACGCCAACTCATCACCATCGCGACAACGGCTGTAGGCATTGGCGGAATTCTGCCGATGTTCGTCAGCCAGTTCGAGACAATCTTTGCTGCGCGAATCCTTCTCGGCGCCGGTATCGGACTTATGGACGCACGTAGCGTCAGCATGGTCGGCGAGCGCTATGCGGGACGTTTGGGAGTGACCATGCAAGGCATACGTGTTTCGATGGAGACGCTGGGGCAGACGTTGTTGACGTTCGCGGCTGGCCAGCTTCTGGTTTTTGGATGGCATGCCTCTTTTGCCGTTTATCTTATAGCGTTCGTCATTCTGGCTTGGTTCCTTGCATTCGTGAAGCCTTTGGACGTGGTGGGCGTTCAAGGTCTGGAGACCGGGGAACATGTTGCATCCGCGCAACTTCCGCAACAGGCAGATGCCTCTTGCACATTGGACGGTCGTGGATGGCTTCAGGCCGCCGGTGCGTCGCTGTTGGCGGTTACGTTCTTTTCGGCCAACACATTGAATTCTCTACGCATTCCCACATTGGTCGTCGATTCCGGTTTCGGTTCGTCCATTGCCGGCAGCACCGCGTTGAGTTGTTGCGTGTTCGCTGGTTTTCTGGGAGGAATCTCATTCGGTGTTCTTTCTCGACTGCTGAAACGTTGGCATATGGCGGTCTCCGCAGCTATGATTGCGATCGGCATGACGATCGTCGCTTTTGCAGGCAATATTCTTCTGGTCGTCGTCGGGTCGATGCTGGTCGGTTTTTCCACGTCGAACGGTTTCGCGCTTGTTCTCAATGGTCTTTCACTGCGATTCCGTGATCGTGCTTTGACGCTCGCCAATACCGTTGCGTTGACCGGCTGTTGCGCGGGTGTGGCCGCAACCCCTTACATCCTTCAGATGGTTGGAATGGTCTCGCAGGCCCTTTCCGCGCCTTTTCTGGCGTACACGATAGCCTTCTTTTTGCTTGCGGCAGGCAGCATCATCGTTGTGTCGCTGAAAAAATAACGGTTTTCTGGTCTCGGGCCAAGGTATGCGGCCCGAGGCTAGAGCGTGTAACGGTCGCGGCCATGGAGCGCCAGAGCTTCTCGGTCAAGGATGGTATATCCGTCGTCCTTCTGTGCGATGACGCCCGCCTCACGCAACGCCTTGACGCCTCGTAGCAGGTGCCGGTATGTGGCTCCGAGCATGCCCGGCAGCAATTGCAGATCAAGCTCAAAATACCCGTCTTTTTCAACGGATAGTATGTAGCTCGCGATTTTTTCTTCCAGTTTCAGCGCGATGTTTGTCGTGGTATTGATATCCGCCGCATCGAGGTGTTGGGCGAGATTGAATGCTATCGCGTTGGCGAAGTCGATATCATCCGACATGGCCTGCCGGCAATAGTCCATCGGTATTTCGACAACCGTGCCATCAGTCATCAGTTCCGTGAAGGCAACCGTCGGCTTGTGCAACACCAATTCAACCTCACCGATCATGGATGGGCCATGGCCGAAACCAAGTACCACCATTTTGCCGCTACCGGAAAAACGGAAGAACCGCACATCCCCTTCCAATAGGAAATACAAGCTATCCAAATCAAAATTCTGACGGCTCAGTATATCGCCGACCTGCACCTCACGCAGCGTCATATGCGCGTAATGACGCTCATCAAAGAAATCCTGCAGTCCGAAACGCTCCATCGCGAATCTCAGTTCGTCGTGCTCGCCCATACCCATACTTGTACCTTCTGTTTTCCACGAAACGGTGTGACAAATGTCGCAACCGCATCGTTTCGCGACTGGTTACATTGCCATACCAGAACGCACACAACACCGTGGACGTTCATATTCCATTAGCAAGCATAACAAAGTGGTTTGCACCGAAAGGAACGGAAACATGAACCTCATTCTCGACCTTGACACAGGTATCGACGACGCGCTGGCCATCTCATATGCGGCAAGCCAGGATGATGCCAACCTGTTGGGCATCACCACCGCATTCGGCAACGTGCGTGTGGAGACGGCAACCCGCAATTCGCTGGCCATGCTCGAATTGCTTGGTCTGACGGATGTTCCGGTGGCGCAGGGCGCCGATCGCCCGTGGGGCGCCGAAGAAAAATACGTACCAAGCGAAACATTGCTGCAGGTTCATGGACGCAATGGCATCGGCGATGTCGTCCTTCCAGAGCCGCAGCGCATGCCGGAGGCCACCAATGCGGTTGATTTCCTGATTGCCAAGGCACGCGAATACGGCAAGGATCTGACCCTCGTGACCGCCGGACCGATGACCAACCTGGCCGATGCGTTCAAAAAGGATCCGGAAGCCATCTCTTCCATTGGCGAAATCGTGAGCATGGCCGGAGCGGTGACAGTCCCGGGCAACGTGACCCGTTACGCGGAAGCCAACATCATCAACGATGCCGCAGCCGCGAAATACGTGTTCGAATCCGGTCTCGACATCACGGTCGTCGGTCTTGACGTCACCCTGCGCACGTTGCTTTCCGGAGACGATATCAACGCCTGGAAGCAGCCGAATTCAGCGATCGGCAACGCTTTGGCTCAGATGTCCGATTATTACTACGCCAATGAAACCGATCCTGATGGCAACAGCGTCGGCGGAGCATTGCATGACCCGCTCGCCGTGGATATCGCGCTGCATCCGGAAACCATTACATATCAGGTACCGATGAACCTCACTGTGGAGGTCGGAGGCGAAAGCAATGGCCGCACCATCGGCGATCTGAATCGACTGACCGATGAAACGACCACGGCGATCGTGTGCACCAACGTGGAGGCGGCCGATTTTTCCCGTCGTTTCGCGGCCGCGATTCTCAAGCTCGCCAATCGCAACCAAGCGTAGTAAACCATAGCCCGTCCAGGGTGGCCAGTGTCATTTGCTCGCCACCTTGGAACATTCCACACAAAGAAGCGTGAGAAAAGAGAAAACATGTATCTTGTAATCAATTTACTGGGACTGGTTGTGTTCCTTGCCATCGGCTGGGTCTTTTCCGCTGATCGTAAGAACATCGATTACAAATCCGTGGGCTGCATGCTGGTCCTCAATCTGGCCATCACCTGGCTGCTGACCAGTTTTGAGGCTGGACGAACCGCGGTGAAAGCCGCCGCCGATGGCTTCGCGGCTGTGGTGAAGCTCTCCTACAAGGGCATCAACTTTGCTCTGGAGAACTGGGTCGGACCTGAGGGCATCGATCCGACACCGGCCAACTTCGTGGTATCCGCACTGTTGCCGATTCTTCTAATTCTTCCCTTGTTCGACATTCTGACCTACATCGGCTTCCTGCCATGGCTCATCAAATGGGTCGGACGTGGCCTGAGCTTCGTGACCCGCCGACCGAAGTTCGAAACATTCTATGCATTGGAAATGATGTTCCTCGGCAACGCCGACGCCATCGCGGCATCCCGCGTGCAGCTGCAGCGCATGAAGGCCAGCCGTAATGTGGTGATCAGCATGATGTCCATGAGCTGCGTTTCCGCAGCCATCATCGGTTCCTACGTACAGATGATGCCCGGCGAATTCGTGATCACCGCCATCCCCCTGAACTGCATCAACGCTCTGACCGTCAGCCATATGTTGTTCCCGGTCGTGATCTCCAAGGAGGAAGATGTCATCTATTCGCTGTACGACGAAATCGACACTTCCGCTTTTACCGCCGAGGAACTCGCCGCGCATGAGGCTGCGGTAGCGCAGTATCAGGCCCTTCCCCGCTGGCGTCAGCTGTTCAAGCACGATCCGAGCAAGCCGGCCAAGGAACCGTTCTTCTCCTTCCTGGGCGATTCGATCATGAACGGCGGCAAGGTGATTCTGATCGTTACCGCGAACGTGATCACCTTCGTGGCGTTGGCTGGTATGATCGACTCCGGCTTGGCGTTGATTTGGGATAAGCTTTCCCTCGAATCGATTCTCGGCGTGATCATGTACGTCCCGTCACTGCTGCTCGGTCTTGATCCGACCAACGCATGGGATTTGTCTCAGCTCATGGGTCTGAAACTTGTGACTAACGAGTTCGTGGCCATGGGACAGGTCGGAGATATTTCCGCGGCCCCCGCCCACTTCCGCGCGGTGGTGACGGTATTCCTCACCTCGTTCGCGAACTTCTCGACCCTCGGCCAGATCATCGGCACGTTCAAGAGCACCGTCGATGAGGAATCGAACGATGCGATTTCCAAGCAGGTGGGACGCGCGCTGCTCTCCGGCATCCTCGTTTCCCTGCTGTCCGCTTCCATGGTCGGCCTGTTCATCTGGTAACGCAAGACTGACTTGCAGATACCAATCCACTTCGGTTCCACACGGCTCGAACACCGTGTGGAACCGAAGTTTCTTTTTTACAATCGTAATTATTCAAATTACGATTCAACAAATTTCGATTTGAATATGACGTTTATCGGCAGAACAGACGAATTGGAATTTCTGGAATCCTGTTATGCCAGTAGCAACGCCAATAGCCCATGCAATCAATCCATGCGCTTCGAAAAACGGAACATGAGCAGTGCGAGGACCTCGCCGACTACGGCCATGCCGAGGAACACCCACATGCTGTTGGAGAATCCAGCCACGTATGATGCGGCCTGGCTCATTCCGGAGGCAGCGTTCGCACCTGCGAATTCGGCGATGAGCGTGGATGCGACCGCCGTGCCGATGGCGCCGGCAAGCTGCTGCACGGTGTTCATCACGGCGGACCCGTCCGCGTTCATTTCGGCCGGCAACTGGTTCAACGCATGGGTCTGGTCGGGCACGAGCACGAATCCCGAAGCGGCCATGAACAGCGCGTATCCCACTGCCACAGACCACTCATGCGCACCACCGAGCATCATCGCAACATCCATGACGGCCACGCCAACAAAACCGCAGGCGATGAATTTCGGCGGGAAGTGGGACTTCAGCGCACTGCCGATCACAGGTGCTGAAACCGCGCCGACCACGGCTCCCGGCAGTAGAATCAGGGCGGCAATCATGCTGGTATGTCCAAGACCTCGCTGCAGCAGAATCGGCAGCAGGAAGTTGACGCCAAGCACGCCGCCGGACGACATGAGCAGAATCACCATGCCAAGTGTGAATCCAGGATGGGCAAACGTGCGTACCTCAATCAACGGATGTTCCATCCTCAGCTGCACGAAGGCGAACACCGCCAATACCGCGACGGCACCGACAAGTACGGTCCAGAATCGCCAATCGCCGTTCCATTGCGAGAAGAAGCTGGCCGCGACGATGATGCCGGCCAAACCGACCGCGATCAGCAACAGCGACGGCACTGACAGATATCCCTGTTCAC